>NZ_MCYD01000636.1:0-3134 GCF_002876325.1 Vibrio sp. 10N.261.52.A1 | reverse complement strand
TCGAATTGGTCACTCAGTTCATTGAAATCAAGTTGAAACCGAAGCTTCACATTTGCCTTTGCTTTTAAAAAACGAAAACAAACTTAGTGATATTCATCAACGAGTGCCCACACAGATTGATAGGTTTGAATTGTTAAAGAGCTTAACTTCTTAAGCGTTCCTTTTAGTAAGGAGCCTCTCGAAGTGGACGGCCATTCTAGCGAATTGGGATTCAGTGTCAAACACTTTTTCCTGCTAATTTTTCAAGCATCTTAAATGCTTATTTGCCGTTTCGTTGCTTTGTTCAAACTGATTGGTTATCCCTGACAACGGAGGCGCATTATAGAGATAATAATCTTGCGCACAAGGCCAAAAACGAAAAAAAGCCGCCAGTGGCGACTGTTCGAATAGTATTTATACAAAGCGTTCGAAATAGGTACGATTTAGCCTAAATTTAGCGAATCGTACCTATTGTTTCTGCCCCAATTACTGATGAGCAATAATTCTATCGTTATTAACTAATAGCTGTACTTTTTTATCTGGGTTAATTTTTCCGGCAAGTATCGCTTTCGCTAATGGGTTCTCGACACTTTGTTGAATCGCTCGTTTCAGAGGTCTTGCTCCATATACTGGATCAAAGCCAACTTGAGAAATTAGCTTCAGTGCTTTTTCCGACACCTCAAGTTCATATCCATTCTCCTCCATTCGCTTGCTCAAATGTTGAAGCTGAATAGAAGCAATTGATTGAATGTGCTCTTGACCTAGTGGATGGAATACCACGCTTTCATCAACACGGTTCAAAAACTCTGGTCGGAAATGTTTACCGACCACTTCCATCACTTCATTTTTGATGCCTTGGTAATCAAGCGTATTGAAGTTTTCTTGGATTCTTGAAGAGCCCAAGTTCGATGTCATGATCACTACCGTATTTCTGAAGTCGACCGTACGACCTTGCCCGTCGGTTAGACGCCCATCATCAAGTACCTGAAGTAAAATGTTAAAAACATCTGGGTGCGCTTTCTCAATTTCATCTAACAAGATTACTGAATATGGTTTACGACGCACTGCTTCAGTTAAGTAACCACCTTCTTCGTAACCAACATAACCCGGAGGTGCGCCAACTAAACGAGCAACAGAGTGCTTCTCCATAAATTCAGACATGTCGATACGTACCATTGCATCGTCACTATCAAACATGAAGTTAGCGAGCGTTTTACAAAGCTCCGTTTTACCTACCCCTGTAGGACCAAGGAATAGGAAAGAACCAATTGGCTTATTCGGATCCGATAAACCAGCACGGCTACGACGAATCGCATTCGATACCACTTCTACCGCTTCGCCTTGGCCGATAACACGCTTATGCAGAACACCTTCCATCTTTAGAAGCTTCTCTTTTTCTGCTTCTAACATTTTGGAAACCGGAATGCCCGTTTGCTTAGACAGGACATCGGCAATTTCTGCATCAGTAACCTTATTACGTAGTAAGGTCATCTCTTGCATTTCAGCTTGAGTCGCAAGGTCTAGTTGCTTCTCCAACTCTGGGATACGACCATATTGCAGTTCAGACATTCGATTTAGATCACCTGCACGTCTTGCAAAATCCATATCCATACGAGCTTGTTCTAGCTCTGATTTGATATGTTGCGTGCCAGACAGTGCTGCTTTCTCAGCGTTCCACACTTCTTCAAGTTCAGCAAAGTCACGTTCTTTATCTGAAAGCTCCGCTTGTAAGGTGCGAAGACGCTTTTCACTGGCTTCATCGTTTTCATTAGTCAGTGCTTGCTGCTCGATCTTAAGCTGAATGATCTTACGCTCGAGTTTATCCAGAGATTCAGGTTTTGAATCAATCTGCATACGGATACTCGATGCTGCTTCATCAATCAGGTCAATTGCTTTATCTGGCAGTTGACGATCAGAAACATATCGGTGAGATAGTGTTGCTGCAGCGACGATCGCTGGGTCGGTAATTTCTACATGATGGTGAAGTTCATAACGCTCTTTCAAACCACGAAGAATCGCCACCGTGTCTTCAACCGTTGGTTCATCGACAAGTACTTTTTGGAAGCGGCGCTCTAACGCTGGATCTTTCTCTATATATTGACGGTATTCATCAAGAGTCGTCGCGCCAACGCAATGAAGCTCACCACGAGCTAATGCTGGTTTCAGCATGTTACCCGCATCCATAGAGCCTTCACCTTTACCTGCGCCGACCATGGTATGAATTTCATCGATGAAGAGAATGATATTGCCCTCTTCTTTAGACAATTCATTGAGGACTGATTTCAAGCGCTCTTCAAACTCACCACGGTATTTAGCACCGGCCACCAAAGCGCCCATGTCTAATGAAAGTACGCGTCGGCCTCTTAAACCTTCCGGCACTTCATTGTTAATAATGCGCTGAGCCAAACCTTCAACGATAGCTGTCTTACCAACGCCAGGTTCACCGATAATGACTGGGTTGTTCTTAGTACGACGCTGAAGTACTTGGATGGTACGACGGATTTCGTCATCTCGACCGATAACAGGGTCGAGCTTGCCTTGCTCTGCTCTTTCAGTCAGATCAATGGTGAATTTCTCTAATGCTTGGCGTCGGTCTTCGGCATTTGGGTCATCAACTTTTTGCCCACCACGAACCTGCTCGATAGCTTGAGATAGTTTTTGCTCAGTAAGACCTAGCTCTTTAAGCAGGTTACCCAAAGGACCTTTGTCTTCAATTGCGGCAAGTAGGAAGACTTCCGAAGAAATGTATGTGTCTTGGCGCTTTTGTGCGACCTTGTCACATAGATTGAACAGAGTACCCATTGCATTCGAAAGCTGAACATCACCACCGATACCACTTACTTTCGGTACACGGTCTAATATTTCGCTTAACTTTGAACGCAACTGAACCACATCAATATTCAACATAGTAAGCAATGGACGAATCGCACTACCATCTTGATTTAATAGCGACACCATTAGGTGTACAGGCTCTATATATTGGTGATCACGACCTAATGCGAGCGACTGAGCATCAGATATCGCAATTTGAAATTTACTAGTGAATCGATCGAGACGCATGCCAACCTTCCTACTCTTAGATATGTTTATCTTATGGTTAGAAGATGGATACGGTAACGCGGATTTTCAAGGGATAGGAATGAAGAATAGAGTTT
>NZ_MCYD01000635.1:0-3284 GCF_002876325.1 Vibrio sp. 10N.261.52.A1 | reverse complement strand
ATGCTGTTCCGCGGTGATGCAAGCCACGTTACTGATTTAGACTATCCGAACTTCTGGCACCAAAATGGCCTGAAATTAAAACTGAGTTACCAGTTTGAGCCGGGCGATGACAACGATGGTGTAACGGTACACATCCCGCTACCTATCTTGAACCAAATCGACCAGAACGGTTTTGATTGGCAGATCCCAGGCCTACGTCAGGAGTTGGTGGTTAGCCTAATCAAGTCACTACCAAAGACGTTACGACGTAACTTTGTGCCTGCGCCAAACTACGCGGATGCGTTCTTGGCTCGTGTGACACCACTTGAAGCGCCGCTACTGGACTCTCTTGAAAAAGAGCTACGCCGCATGACGGGTGTAGAAGTGGTACGAGATGACTGGAAGTTAGACCAGATTCCAGAGCACTTAAAGGTAACATTCCGTGCGGTGGATCATCGCAAACGTAAGTTGAAAGAACACAAAGACTTACATGAACTGAAAGAGAGCCTGAAAGACAAAGTTCAAGAGACGCTTTCTAAAGTTGCGGATGACGATATCGAGCAGCAAAACCTGCATACGTGGAGCTTTGGTGAGTTACCAAAAGTTTACCAACAGAAGCGCGGTGGCTACGATGTAAAAGCCTTCCCAGCGTTGGTGGATACCAAAGACAGCGTAGAGATCAAACTGTTCGAGACGGAACAAGAGCAGATCTCAGCAATGAAATCGGGTCAGCGTCGTTTGATCTTGTTGAACGTGCCGTCGCCAATCAAATACTTGCACTCGAACTTACCGAACAAATCGAAACTTGGCTTGTACTTCAACCCATACGGCAAGGTTCTCGATCTTATCGATGACTGTATCGCTTGTGGTATTGATAAGCTGATCGAAGAGAAGGGTGGTTTGGTTTGGGAACCAGAGCAGTTCGAAGCACTGAAAGAACACGTACGCGCAGAATTGGGTGATACCGTGGTTGAGATTGCTCAGCAGGTAGAAACCATTCTTACGACGGCATTCAGCATCAGCAAGAAGCTGAAAGGGCGTGTTGATCTTTCCATGGCATTTGCACTTTCTGACATAAAAGCTCAGGTAGAAGGTTTGATTTTTAAGGGTTTTGCCACAGAATGTGGATGGAAACGCTTGCCAGATATCCTACGCTATATGAAGGCAATCGAACGCCGCATGGAGAAGCTGCCAATTGACCCTAACAAAGATCGTTTGCATATGATCAAAGTTGAGTCAGTAATGAATGATTACAAAGAGCTGCTGAATAAAATTCCAAAAGGGATCGCGGTTCCAGAAAACGTAAAAGAGGTGCGTTGGATGATAGAAGAGCTTCGTGTAAGCTTCTTCGCACAGCAACTCGGTACGCCTTATCCAGTGTCAGATAAGCGTGTTAAAAACGCAATCGATGCTTGCTAAAGGAATAATGCTAGACGCAATGGCAAGGTTTGGGTATAAATCTTGCTTATTGCATTACTAATTGAATAGTTATTACATACAGGGCGACTTGGTGGCAATTTATTACCACTCAAGGCCTGCTACTAGGACGAAAAAGGTCGAATATGAAAAAAACGTTATTGGCACTAGCACTGCTAGGTGCATCTTCAACAGCAATGGCTGATTCTTGGTTGTACGGCGGTGTAATGGGTGGTCAAAACTCATTAGGTAACGAAGAAGAAACAGCAATGGGTATCCACGTGGGTACAGGTATCCTGCCACTTATCGGTGTTGAAGCGGGTTACTGGGATCTAGGCTCTTTCGACAGCGTTAAGTACGGTAACCGTAATCTTACAAACCTAGATGCGAGCACTGCTTACCTAGCAATCAAACCAAGCATCGACTTCGGTCCTCTTCACGTATACGCGAAAGGTGGTCTTCACTCATACGAGCTGAAAGGCGACAACTTCAAGCAAGATGACGTTGATATCATGTACGGCGTAGGCGCAGAATACTTCATCTTTGGTCCTCTATCTGTAGGCGCTAGCTACCAAAACTTCAAAATGAAAGATGACGACTCTGGCGTATTCACGCTAAACGCAACTATCCACCTACTGTAACTACTCAGTAAGGCGATCGTAAATAACGGTTGTTTAGTCGCTAAAGAGTTCGTAAGAATTCATAAAAAATGCCAGCTTAATTGCTGGCATTTTTGTATCTGTTCACTGTGTTTTTCACACTAGAAAGCGAGTGGCTATTTCTTGCTGTTGAGAATCTGTTGGATTCTTGGATTCAGCGCTTTACCGTGTTTGCTTTCGTACTCTTCACGCTTCAAATCGTTCAAGTTCTTCACTGAGTTAGCGGCAAGTAGGAATTGTGGTAATTCCGTTTCAAGCATGCCTTTCTCGTCTAAACGCTTCGCTTCCAAGTAGTACTTTTTAAACAGGCCATCTAGCTTGTTTTCTGCTGTTCGCTTCAAGTCATATAGCTTGTTTTGAATCAGCCATTTCTCAATCTTGTTCGCAGCGGTGCGAGACAATACTCGAATGCGGCTATCCAACAGCTCTTCTTCCGTCAAAGAGTCTTTCAGAATCCAAAGCTCACCCATTTGCGGTGGCCAGCTGTTGCCAAGTTGAATACGTTCATGACAGTGCATTAGCACGCGGTTGAGGCCGTCAGAATCGACAGAGTTAGCAAACTCAATGAACTTACCGCTTGGTTCACTACCGTATTGGTATTCCCACTGAGTCTCGTACACGCTCAAGAAAGAGCCGAACACATGGATACACCAGTCTGTTAGCTCAAGTTCTGCTGGATCTTGGTCTACGACAGGTACTTGTTGATTTGAGCCAGTGTCTGATTCAACAACAGGTACCGATGGCGACGAAACTGCCGGTAAAACTTCTGGAACGACTGTAGGCGCAGGATCAGAAGGTTGGCTTTTTGCCTTTTTGAATGAGCTGCTGCCTGAAGCGTTCAGATGGGCTAAGCTTTTGTCGATACCCATTTCCTTGAGCTTGTCCTGCATTTCCTGAATATTGAGAGGTCTTCTGCTGTTGTTGTCTTTCATTTTGCTTCTCGTTAACTAACCAGTACTGCAACTTAGATTCGATGCGAGAGATTGGCATGAGTTCATTGGCTTTGGCTTTATACCAGAGGACAAATTTTTTCCATATTAAGCTATGGTCACCAGCAAGGCCGGAGAATTTAAACGCACGTTCTGCCCATGTTGGAATGATCTCTTCATCCAAGTCATGAGTAGAAACCGTGTTGCTGGTCATTGAGCCTCGACTTTGTGGGCGAGGGGCATGTTGCATGTTTTGCATTGGTGCCGGAGCAGGCTGAAACTTAGGTGCAGGTGCAGGTGC
>NZ_MCYD01000634.1:0-357 GCF_002876325.1 Vibrio sp. 10N.261.52.A1 | reverse complement strand
AATAGTGTCATGGCCGTCGCCCCGATTGAACTCGTAGCGCTCTGCCCCGAGGCCACCCACTAGGCGGTCATCACCAGCACCACCAATTAGGGTGTTACGGGCATTGTTTGCTGTTTTGTAGTAGCTGCTGCGCCGACCCGAACTGGCTGGCGTTTCTACCGTCAGAACGTCATCCCCCGCACCACCGTCTAGCGTATTACTGCCGCTGTAAGAGACCGTGAGGCTATCGTTACCCTCACCACCTGACAGTTGGTCGTTGCCCGTACCACCATGCAAAGTATCGTTACCGAGGTCGCCTTCAATCGCATCATTGCCAGCGCCAGCTGTCACAATGTCGTCGCCTTCACCCGCGTTCAA
>NZ_MCYD01000633.1:0-8207 GCF_002876325.1 Vibrio sp. 10N.261.52.A1 | reverse complement strand
AAAGAGTTAAAGAGTTAATTTGAACAGGCGCTGCGTAAAGATCCAGTAAAAGGTTTTAGTTGATGTAATCAAGGTGGTGCGAGTTAGTTTGATTCAACGTGTAGTCAAACCCATAAAAATGGTTAAGCGAATGAATTAAGTGGTTCTGTACGTGAAATCTGCCACGGATAAGGCTCGTAAAGCTCTCAGTTTCACATATGATAACTACGTATTATGTATATTATGTTAAATTGGATTTGGTAATCATAAGGCAGAGCTCAACATCTGATGCCCTGCCTTCGTTTCTAGCCATCATATACTGTGTATTTAACCATAATGGCTATTTACCATAAAATACCTAATAAACATATTTCCTAATCTTCGATTAAGAATACGTTTATTAGATCTCAAGCATTAATCTATCTATAGCTTCTGTTATTTCTTTTGTTCTTACCGGTTTGGTCACGAAATCATTCATACCGACATCTAAACATGAGCATTTATCTTCAACCGATGTGTGTGCCGTTAGCGCGACGATTGGTGTTTGTATGTTTGCTTCTCTCATGTATTTGGTTGTGGTTAAACCGTCCATTACCGGCATCGATACATCCATTAGGATAATATCTATCGAGTCGTTGTTGTCTTCGACAAATCCTATCGCTTCTTCGCCATTACTTGCGATGAAAACTTCGTGGCCTTGCCTCGTTAGAATTAACTTAATCACCATTTGGTTTGTTGGGTTGTCTTCAACAACCAGCACTGAATATCGGCTTCTTAGTTCTCTTGAACAGACATCATCTTCTATTTGATTGCAATTGTTAGTCACTCTGGTGAGCACTGGCAATTGGACTTCGAACTTAGAACCTTTCCCAGGCTCACTTTCCACTGATATACGTCCACGCATCAATTCGACCAATCTCTTGGTGATTGCCAAACCTAAGCCTGTGCCACCAAACCTTCGTGTGATTGTACTATCTGCTTGCACAAACGGGCTGAACAATGACGATAGCTGTTGCGAACTAATTCCAATGCCGGTGTCTTCGACTGCTATGTAGAATGAGCTCTGTTGGTATTTTATGGATACATGAACGTGCCCATGTTCCGTAAATTTGATGGCATTGCCTATTAAGTTAAACAAGATCTGTGCTAAACGGCTCGGGTCTATATAGTGAAGTTCACCCTCAGGGATATCACTAGAAATCGTGAGCGTTAGACCTTTATCGTCTGCCGCTTTCTTTTGTTCAGACAAAACAAAAGTTACAGTGTCTCTTACATTGCTCCATTGTGGCGCTAATGAGAAGCACCCGGATTCTATTTTGGAAAAGTCCAATACATCACTGATGATCGCTAGCAAAAGCTCAGACGATGTACTCATATTTAGCAGTATAGACTGTTGTTCTGGCGTTAGTTGAGTCGATTTTAACGTGTCGATTAGCCCAATGATGGCGTTCAGTGGCGTTCTTAACTCGTGGCTCATCATGGCCAGGAATTCTGACTTGGCTTTGTTGGCTCTTTCTGCGTCTTTCCTTGCAGTGACAAGCTCCGCGGTTCGCTCTCTCACTGTGGCTTCGAGTTTCTCTTTGTTCTCTATGTCGAAAACAGCGCGCTCAATAAGCGGGCGAAAACGGTTTAGAGTTGCTTTAGTTTCGATACTAAAATGTTTGGTATTCGAGTGAATAAAAATAATGACCGATTGCGTTAGCCCGCTATCTATACCGGTAATCAACACCGAGTTTATTTGGTCAAGAATAATGGGATGCAAAGAGTTGAATTCACCCAGAGACTTGGGTTCAAAAAGGATAGCGCATTCCCCATTAATGACTCGAGACAGCTTGCCACAATCTGTCCAGTGCATCTGCTCAAAGACTTTATTATTTGTCAGTAGAGTCTTGAAATTACCTTCGTTCCCTACTCTTGAGACTACGATAAAGTCGTCAAATTTGATGTACTTTTTTAACACAAACTCAAGGCTAGAAAATATCTCTGATATGTTACTTGCTTTACTGATCGCAGAGATAGTCGATAGGATCACCCTATTCTCTTCAGCCAGTTTTCTCTCACGGGCTTTTAGTTTTTGTAGTTCAATACGTGCTTCTTGCAGCGCTTCTTGACCTTCAGAGCCCATTATTTTTTTAACCTATAAAACGTTGCTGATGACACCATTAAGTTACCGTGTGCGTTCTCTCCACCAGAAAGTCTTCCTTGCTCACCAAAAGTGAATGGGCATATGTAAGGAAGCCCATTAAGTGCTTGATTTATTTGTTCACAAACCTCATCCATGTCTTGTTTAAGGTTTAACATTGGACCAGCACAAAAGATGTTGATAGCACCTAATTTCTCTTCCAGATCCATGTCATTGTAGTAAGACGAATGAATGATGTTGGCGGCGCGGCTAATTAACTGCTGCTTAGAACCTTGCATTAAGTATATGGTGTCGCCTTCGTTGATGTCGGTAAATAACTCGATTCCGTCGCACTCTGTTTCTCGGATAGAGTGTGAAAGCTTGAAATACGGATAGTTGTAAGACGAACCGACTTTTCTTCCCAAAGGATAAACAGACGATTTTTCAAAGATATAGCCGTCGTCGCTGCCCCCTAAGTGGAAATTGGTCCACTCGTTGTAAACCGTAGCAGCTGGCCTATGGTCTATCTCCAGTAAGATTCTGTTTCGTACTTTAGTCACGGTACCTGAGTAACGCGTGGGCGTGTGACCTGCACTGAATGATGAATAGATGGATTGAGAGGCGAAAAAGACCGTTAAAGAGATCCCGTTAATAGAAAGCGACTCTTCGGTAAAGATACTCCAGTTACCAGATACCTGATTATCGGCAGCACTGCCACCAATGATAGGAACTTCAGTCCCGAATTTAGTATCGATCGCTGCCATTACTTTCTCCTCGTTACCAGGAGTAGAATGAAGCAAGATTAAATCTGGGATCTCACCTTCTCTATTTGCGTTTCTAAGCGCTGTATCTATAGCGTCGAAGGTGCTTTGCTCGATGGATTGGCTGAAGTGTTTAATACCCGTTCCGTAGGCATTAATACCTGAATCATAGATGATGAGTACACCGATCACAGGCCCTGAATGAAAGCCCGTTTCCGTCATTATTCCATGACAGGTAGTACAGCCGTGTATGGGAGTGTTGGGAAGCGCATCTACGAAATATCTCTGCACAGCGAGCGTGGAGTACTCTTCTGTGCAGTAACAAATGAGGCAAGCGATATTCTCAGGGTTTTCTACCCCTTGGAGCAGTTCATCTACTGCGATTTTATCGTCGAGGGAATAAGAGACTTTTGATAGAAATTTCATAGATTTCTGGAAACTTTATTAATGTCTTCTTTATAACACTTTAATGCACAAGGTTTCACTGGTTTAGTCAACATTTCTATCAAAGAGCGAGGTGTTGCTCAGTTTTCCATTTTATTCTTTGGATAGGCTTACTGTATACGTAATGACCTGTTGTGGAAATGTAACCGTTATTGAGGCGCTCTTATCATCGGTTTGTAAAAGCCAAGATGAAGACCCTTTCGATTCTAAAACTCCGCTTCCTTCATAGCTAATGATAAATTTGCCAGTTTTAGATGTTTCGATCGAATACCCCTGGCTATCGTCCGAAATTAAAACATTATTATTATCAATACCAAATTCACAAGGTTTTGAAACGATACAGGTTATTGTCTCGTTATTATCGTATGTCACTGTTCTCCAAGTAAATGCAGCTATTAAAACAACCAACATGACGATAATTTGAACAAGCCTGCCTTTTGTTAGCTTTTGTGCCGCCATTATAATCTTTACTCCTTGTTACAAAGTTCAAAGTTTTTAAATAAAAATCCAATTCCAGACCAAGCGTAAGGTTACTACTCTGTCATTGATTTGTTAATTCAAGTATAGTGTCGCGTTGAAAATGCCACTTTTTTTTAAAATCAGCAAGTGGAAATAAGGTCCTGAATAGGCTGAATTTCCTTTTCTAATTTGGGTGGCATTACGACGTGAGTCGTGTTGGAAGTAAAGTGTAGTAAATAAGAAATTGGAAGCATGCAAATGAGCCAAGAAAAGCAGCTTGAACAAAACTACAACTATACGGTCGTCCGTCAATTTACCCTGGTTACAATTTTGTGGGGTATTGTCGGTATGGGCGTTGGTGTTTTGATTGCCGCTCAATTAGTTTGGCCACAGCTAAACTTTGATACGCCGTGGTTGACGTACAGTCGTTTACGTCCCCTGCATACTAATGCGGTTATTTTTGCGTTCGGTACAAGTGCGCTGTTTGCAACATCATATTATGTTGTGCAACGTACCTGTCAGACGCGTCTCTTTGGTGGCCCTCTCGTAGCCTTTACCTTTTGGGGTTGGCAAGCGATTATCCTGTCCGCTGCAATTACTTTACCGTTAGGTTTGACCTCTGGTAAAGAATACGCAGAACTAGAATGGCCAATCGATATTGCTATTACTCTTGTGTGGGTAGCTTATGCAATCGTGTTCTTCGGAACCATGATTAAACGTAAGACATCACACATTTACGTAGCAAACTGGTTCTTCGGAGCCTTCATCATCACGGTTGCCGTGTTGCACATCGTTAACAGCCTAGCTGTTCCTGTATCTGCGTTTAAGTCGTACTCGATTTACTCAGGTGCAATTGATGCAATGGTGCAATGGTGGTACGGACACAATGCGGTAGGCTTCCTATTGACAGCTGGTTTCCTAGGTATGATGTACTACTTCGTTCCTAAACAAGCTGGTCGCCCTGTTTATTCTTACCGTTTGTCGATCGTTCACTTCTGGGCACTTGTGTCTCTGTATATCTGGGCTGGTCCTCACCACCTACACTACACTGCACTTCCAGACTGGACTCAGTCTCTAGGTATGGTTATGTCTTTGGTTCTGTTTGCTCCTTCTTGGGGTGGCATGATCAACGGTATCATGACTCTGTCTGGTGCGTGGCATAAGCTTCGCTACGACCCTATCCTACGTTTCCTAATCGTTTCTCTATCATTCTACGGCATGTCGACTTTCGAAGGCCCAATGATGGCAATCAAAACGGTTAACGCACTATCTCACTACACGGACTGGACTATCGGTCACGTTCACTCTGGTGCGTTAGGTTGGGTTGCAATGGTTTCTATTGGTTCGGTTTACCACTTAGTTCCTAAGCTATTTGGTCAAGAGCGCATGTACTCTGTATCTCTAATCAATGTTCACTTCTGGTTAGCAACGATTGGTACGGTTTTCTACATTGTTGCAATGTGGATCTCTGGTGTGATGCAAGGTCTGATGTGGCGTGCAGTTAACTCTGACGGTACATTAACTTACAGCTTCGTTGAATCTGTAGAAGCGTCTTACCCGTTCTACTTTGTACGTTTCCTAGGTGGTTTCATCTTCCTATCTGGTATGTTCTTAATGGCATACAACACGTACAAAACTGTTTCTGCACCTAAAGATAGCCTTAAAGCTATCCCTCAACCGGCTTAAGGAGATTTAGAATGAGCTCAAATTCAAATAATCGCCATGAGTTGGTAGAGAAGAACGTTGGCTTACTAGCGATCTTGATCGTTATTGCTATCAGTTTTGGTGCTTTAGTAGAGATTACCCCTCTTATCTTCCAAAAGCAGACAACTGAACCTGTAGAAAACCTACGTGTTTACTCTGCTTTGGAAATGGAAGGTCGTGATATCTACATTCGTGAAGGTTGTAACGTATGTCACAGCCAAATGATCCGTCCTTTCCGTTCTGAGACTGAACGTTACGGCCACTACTCTGTAGCTGGCGAAAGCGTTTGGGAACACCCATTCCTATGGGGCTCAAAGCGTACTGGTCCTGATCTAGCACGTGTTGGTGATCGTTACTCAGATGAGTGGCACCGTGTTCACCTTATCGACCCTCGTGAACTTGTTCCTGAATCAAACATGCCTGGTTTCCCATGGCTTGCTGAGAATGTACTTGATGGCAAATTGACTCAACAGAAGCTTGAACTCTTCCGTAATCAATTTGGTGTTCCTTACACAGACGAACAAATTGCTAACGCTAAACAAGATGTTGAAGGAAAAACAGAGATGGATGCAATCATCGCTTACCTTCAATCGCTTGGCCACGCAATGAAATAAGGAATAATTATGGACATTATTACATTTCAAAGTGTTTGGACTGTGACTGTTTTTGCTTGCTTCATCGGCATCGTTTGGTGGGCATATGGCAAGAACCGTAAATCACGTTTCGACGAAGACGCGAACCTAGTGTTTGCTGACGACGAGCCAGCAACAAGTTCTAAAAATGAAGGAGTGACAAAGTAATGAGTACATTCTGGAGTATCTGGGTTAGTGCGATTACGATTGGTACCCTAATTGGTTGTGCTGTCTTACTTCGTTGGTGTTTTAAAGACAAAACAGGCGTAGAAGAAGGTCAAGATATGGGCCATGAATACGATGGTATTCGTGAGCTTAACAACCCACTACCAAAATGGTGGACATACCTTTTCATCAGTACGATTGTTTTTGCAGCGGTTTACCTTGCTCTATACCCTGGTCTAGGTAACTTTAAAGGCCTTTTAGGTTGGACAAGCTCAGACCAAACGGTACGCAGCGTTGAAGAGTCTCGCTCTGCAATTGCTGCTGCGCAAGCAAACAAACAGTTAGATGCGTACGCGAAAGAGCTTGATGATGCAGACACCTACTTCGGTGAAGCATTCAGAAAGCTAGCTCACGACGAAAACGGCTTACGTTCAATCCCTGACATTGCATCAGACGCTGACGCAATCAAAGTGGGTCAACGTTTATTCTTGCAAAACTGTTCGCAGTGTCACGGCTCTGATGCACGTGGTCAGAAAGGTTTCCCTAACCTAACTGATGACGCATGGCTATATGGCGGTGAACCTGAGGCTATCGTTACAACAATTATGCACGGTCGTGTTGGCCAAATGCCAGGTTGGAAAGACGCGCTTGGCGAAGAAGGCGTAAAAGAAGTAGTTAGCTACACTCTTAGCCTTTCTGGTCGTAGCGTAAACGCACGTGAAGCAGAAGCTGGTAAAGCTCGTTTCGTAGTGTGTGCAGCGTGTCACGGTACTGATGGTAAGGGTAACCCTGCTGTTGGCGCTCCTGACCTAACTGACCGCGATTGGTTGTTTGGCGATTCTCGTGCAGACGTAACTGAAACAGTTATGTACGGACGTTCTGGCGTAATGCCTGCTTGGAAAGACATTCTAGGCGAAGACAAAGTACAACTGGTTTCATCTTACGTGTGGAGCCTAAGCAACTCAGATAATAAGTAACATTTCAATAACAGCCTCTTTCTAAGAGGCTGTCTTTCCTTTATTTTATAACCTCTTCTTTTTATTCTTTTTTGAGATCTTTTTTATGGTAAAGCCTTGGTATAAACAGTTTTGGCCGTGGTTCTTAATCGCGTTGCCAGCGACAGTAGTTATTTGGACCATTATGACGGTTATTGTGTTTACACAGAACTCTGTAGACCTAGTGACTGAGGATTACTATAAAAAAGGAAAAGGCATTAATGTCGACATTTCAAAAGTAAACATCGCCAAGGAGCTAGGACTATCAGCTTCACTTAATGAGAAAGGTAACTCTGTTATCATCACATTAGACAAAGGCAAACTTGATCACTTCCCTGCTATCAGCGCAATGTTCGTTCACAGAACGCTACCAGACCGCGATTTTACTCAGCTACTAACCGCTGATGCGAGAGGCAACTACACACTGACTCTGGACCATCACTTAGAAGGTCCGTGGTTCATCGAGCTGACTCCACATGACGAAGAATGGCTAGTGCAAGGTCGCATGAACTTCCCGATTGAAACTCCTACTCAACTAACGAACTAAAGCTTATGTGTGAATCCTGTTATCACTGCGGTGAAGATGTACCAGCGGAAACGGATTTTGAAGTCGAGATCTTAGGATCGCCTCGTAAGATGTGTTGTCCGGGCTGCGAGACCGTAGCTCAGACAATCGTTGATAGTGGTTTGGTTTCTTATTACCAATACCGTACCGCTCCTGCTGAGAAAGCGGATCTGGTGCCAGAGCAACTTCTGGCACTCAGTCATTATGATAATGAAGATGTTCAATTGGAGTTTGTAAGAAACTCTGAGAACGTCTCTGAGGTGACATTGTCACTTGAAGGTGTCTCATGTGCAGCTTGTGCATGGCTAATCGAGAAACAAGTCTCTTCAAAAAAAGGTGTGGGCAGTATTCGTGTGAATACCACCACCAACCGCGCCCTAC
>NZ_MCYD01000632.1:0-3766 GCF_002876325.1 Vibrio sp. 10N.261.52.A1 | reverse complement strand
GGACATAATAGTTAATTGATGTGATGTTATATTATAACAATCAGTAGTGCTGTTCACATCAAATTTGTGTAAATCATCAATTCACTTGTAATAATGTACAGCAAGTGTCGATCATTATTTTTTATGAGCCTCCCATACTCAAAGTCATCAAATTACTCAGTGTTGCGTTATCTCTATTTTGTATTCGATATGAAACTAAGCTCTAATAATTTTTGGAGTGCGACAAACAAAAGAGTGCCTGAAGTGATGATCACCAAATTGATAAGTGCGACATTATTATGTTTGTTGTTTTTCTGTAGCGTTATCAAAGCAGAGACGAACATACGTATTTTGAATAACACCCGTGAGGATCTTAGCCTATTTATATCCGGTGATGAGCAAGTTATCACCTCAACCGGCGTCAACCATATCAGGCCTTATAGCTATGCTGAGGTTGCTAACCTGAGTCGATATGGTGGCATAAAAGCAGGCAAAGACTACTACTTTTTTATATTTTTAGGCTACGAATATCTCACCCCAGTAGTTAGGCTAAAAGGAACAGCGTGGGGGTCAGATATGTCTTTTACCCTTGTCGATCCTGAAACCACACATATCGGTGACTTATACAGTGATCGAGCAATTCACGGGAACAATAAAGGGGGGTACCGATACTATTATAAGGCTGATTACACCGGTGGATATGATGATATAACGTTTGTTATAAGTGAAGAACCAACGACTCCATTATCTGATGCGAATAGCATCAACATACTGACTTACAACGTATGGCTGCTCCCTTATATTGGAGAGCATATGAATGATAGAGATATACGAATTGCTGAAGCGGTCAAGAATCATGACGTGGTTTTTATGCAGGAGGTGTTCAGGCGAGAAAATGAACTACGTTTAAATGCGGACATGCAGCGCCACTTTCAGTATGTCAGTCATAAACTCGATGGTGGTGGCAGTAATACCTACGATGGCGGTGTTATTACTTATAGTAAATATCCCATTGTTGAACAGGCACAACATGTCTTTGATAACTGTCGGGGAACCGATTGTGCGGCAGATAAAGGTGTTCTCTATACCAAGATAATAAAAGATAGCCGCCCTTATCATCTGTTTAACCTGCATCTAGGGTCTTGGAATTCTCGCGAACATCGGAATATAAGAATGCTGCAGGTCGGTGAAATACTCGCCTTTGTGGAGCAGTTAGATTTACCAGAGAACGAACCTGTTATCTTCGGCGGTGACTTCAATATCGCCAAGCATAAGTTTCCGCTTGATTTCACTCAAATGCTTAGAGTATTGGATTTGCAAGAGCCGCCTTTAAAAGGTCCATTGGCCCACAGTTACGATCCGCTTGTGAATCAAAACCTATCCGATAGTGATCAATCTGCCCAAGAACGGCTGGATTATCTGCTGTATTCAAATAATGGCAGCGTGGTGGCGAGTTCCAGCAAAATTGAAGTGTTACGCAGTTTTGACGATGATATGTGGGGTGTGTGGGATTTATCTGACCACCTAGCGGTAAGTGCACGCTTTGAAGTGCCTTAGGCTAGTGTTTCTTCTATCTTAGCGGTCTGAAAGGTTCATCGATACAAAGTCAGTTTATGTATTAGGCCGAGCTCCAATGTTTTGCAGAATAAATAGGGTTCTCTATAGTTAAAGTAACAACTTTTAAAGCTAGGGCAGCACTGAACTCATCATAAAATATCTTCACTTCTGATCTCACTTGTGCGTTTTCAGTTGATGAGCCTTCATCTTCGATTCAATTCATCGCTGCCCATTCTGGAGGGCTGCTGATGCAAAATTTCTTCAAATTGGCACTTAGATTTTGTGCCGTTTTTTCTCTCTTACTTCTCCCTTTCTTTAGCTCAATGACTTCATCAGCACCACTTAAAGTTGGCGTTTACCCTTGTCCTCCTTTTGTTATTGGTTCGATGGATAATGAGTGGGATGGCCTCAGCATTGAGCTGTGGGAAAAGATCGCCAGGGATATGGATGTTGAGTTTACGATAGAAAACCATCCACTCGATGAGTTGCTTAGCGCTATTGAATCGGAACAAATAGACATAGGTGTGTCTTGCATTTCAATCACTCCAGAGCGAGAGATTTTTGCTGATTTTTCCCATTCATTTTACGAAACGCACCTTGCTATCGCAGTCAAAAAGAAAGGCTATCTTGAAACTTTACACTTGATATTCTTCAACCCAGCTTTGTGGTTGATCATTGGTGTGGTCGTGTTTATTGCAGGTGTCATTGGTGCATTTTTCTATTTGCTCGAACACGGTGAAAACCAGAAGCTCTATTCGATGAAAAGCCGAACTGGACGCTGGTTAGAGAGTTTTATTCTTGGTTTACTTTTCATTACTCGAGGTCCATTTAACTACTTTGAATTTAAGAGTCTAACGGGGCGGATTGCTACCGTGTTTATTGGCGTATTCAGTATGCTTTTCATTGCCAGTATTACTGCTGTGTTAGCGAGTAAACTTACACTTAGCCAAGGATCTTCTCAGATCAAAGGTATCAATGATCTAGCGAATGTCAAAGTAGGTGCCAAGGTCGCGACTACGTCCTCTCTGCTATTGACGAGCTTTGGTATCAGACATGAGAACTATGTTGATATGCCAAGGCTTTTGGCGGCTTTAGAAGAAGGAGAAGTTGACGCCATTGTAGCCGACGATGTAGTGCTTAAATACATGATTGGGAATGGCCGAATGAGTGGCCAATTTGAAGATTTAGAGGTGTTACCATATCAGCTAGAGAAGCAAAACTACGGTTTTATCATTACAGAAAACAACCCTTACGAAGAAGAGATTAACCGCGCTCTGTTGCAGATTCGAGAGTCTCGTAAGTGGCGTAAAATCTTAGTCGAGTATTTTGCAGACAACTAACCGAGACAGCGATATATAGCGTGAGGTATTAGCTGTTAGTCTGCTCTGATTCCAGCGCTGAGGTTTTGCGTTTTTTGTAATGTTTAACACCTGTCCAAACGACATAAGCGGCTACAAAAACGATCAGCGCAGAGCGGAGTAGGATAGGCGCATCATGCTCTAATTGCTTAACATGGGGAGCGATACTGGCAAACAAACGGCTGGTAAAAAGCATCCCCATTACAAACATAACAACTTTATTCATCTGACTCGCCACTCAATTAGACACGTTACACAGAGCACTTTCTTATCGGTTCGCTTATCAAAACGGCCAAGAACGACTCTGCTCGAAATAAAAGCATGCGCTTCTCAAACGGCATCGTCAACGCGATATCGGTCTAAAGCCGGTAAGCTAAAATTTCGTTTTTGGAAGTGCTCTACTTTCATGTTATTCGTTGCGAGGCTTAATTTACTGACGAACCTGGAGAATCAATCGAGTCTTTGAGTCAGATTCGATCTTCTCTTCCAATTCGGCTCTATTCTTTTTATCCAAAAACGCGTCCCATTCATCAAGTAATAGCGTCTCTTGCGTATGGTTGAGTAACCAATCTAGGCATTTCTTGGTGTACTCTCCGTCGGAAATATCTTCTTTATTTAGCTCCGACTCCCAAGGCCAACATACGCGGTACGAGGGGTTGAAATACAGAGCGCCGGAACTTCGTTGATAGTCTTTAAGGTAAGTGGTTTTTCCAGAACCGTTCGAACCAATAACAGAGAGATAGCCGTTACGATAGCTCTGAAGTTCATTTGCGCTCACTGGTTTATTGGTTTGATTATCTTTGAGTTCAATAGTGTGCGTATCTATTTTAAAGGGTGCTTTAGTGTCATTAAATTTGGTGAGTAGCCTAAGC
>NZ_MCYD01000631.1:0-10120 GCF_002876325.1 Vibrio sp. 10N.261.52.A1 | reverse complement strand
ATTGTCAATATGGATTTGTTGACTTGGAGTTAATTTTAGAATTGTAAATATAATTGATTTAGACAGAATCTATATTTGTTTTATCTAATTTAGAATGTTCTTCTTTGGTGAGGAGGTTACTTTGAAATTTTCAATGTAATGGATTAGTTTTTACTATAAAAAGTGATCTTCACTCACGATGATAGGTTGGTTTAAATCATAGAGGATAGTCATGATGGCAAGAGTAGAGAATAGCTGTTTCGATAGTGATAGCCATAGTCGCAATTAACGCCTTTCACTTCGTTGTGAAAGGCGTTTGTATTTGAATCTACTTCACTTTAACTAGCGTACTTGAATCGGTGTGTGCGAAGGCTTTGTCGTAGATCTCCAAACCTGTGGTTTGAGAGTAGGTCAGTGTGTCGTCTGAGATGCTGATGTTCATTGTGAAGTCTGTGGTGGTTGCGTTGTCTGTCATGTATTCAGACTCGGCGATACCGCGTTTAGAAGCGACCAAGGTCATAGTGTCGCCGGCAGGGCCTTCAGCGGTGACACATGTGGTGCGTGGAACACAGTAAGAGTTGTAGACGATCTGATTTTTCTGATCGTAAATAAAGTAACCGCGTTGATCGTGGAATTTAGAATCATCAGCCTTTCGGAATACTTCCTGTTTATAGTAAAGCGCAACGAGATATTGGTCGCTGGCGTTGGTGGCATCTGCGGCTACTTCAAATGTCATTACTTCATAAAATGGTGTCACAGCAGGGCCTCCTGCACCCACATCAGTCCCTTCTTGACCTGGCGATACATCAATGCCGCCAGCTTCCACAGATTTCCAGGTGCCAACTAATTTTGCTAATGGCCCGAAGTCCATCCCATCGATTGTGTTGTGATCTGCAAATGCTGGAAACGAGATTGCCGTTGCGATACCCAATGCTAATACTTTTTTCACACTAACTTCCTTATATAGTTATTTGACTTAATTAACAATAAAGGTGCTGTGAAACCAGTTTATTAACCCAGATCAGTGTTGCTGGTTAATATGAAAGCGAAGTGTAAGTTGATGTATCAGTCAATAAGGGAATGTTAATGCGTTTGAATATTGAACAGTAGCCTTGGTTTCTCATCCGAATTTAAGGGGGGAAGTCGTAGGTTTATTGGCGTCTTAAGGTTGAGGTCAGTTATCAGGTTTGAAGTCATCTAAACTTAAAGTTTGTATTTCAGAAAATACGACAATCTGGGCTCTAAAAACGTTCTCGAAATAAATGTAAATTAACGCTTTACCTCAACTTAACTTGAGGTATTAGGATATGCAACGTTGCTTACGAGAATACTTTAAGGAGAGAAGAATGATCCAACTTGAACATATAAATTTAGTCGTTAAAGACATCCCAGAAATGCTGACTTTCTACAAAGCGGCATTCCCTCATTGGTATGTTCGCGATGAAGGAAAGGGCGAATGGTCAGGTAAGCCGCGAAACTGGTTACACTTCGGAGATGAGTATCAGTATATCGCCATGAGTGATCATGGTGAGGGTGAGAATAGAGATTTAGATGGGCACTCTGTTGGTCTCGCACACTTCGCTTATGTGACCAATAATATCGAAAGCGTCACTCAACGTCTAATCGATGCGGGCTTCCCGATTGCTAAACCCGGTGCTGAAGAGCCTTATCGCAAGAACGTTTATTTTGTGGACCCGGCCGGCTTTGAGGTCGAGTTCGTTGAATATCTGAGTGATGATCCCAAGCTTCGAAATGCTACAAGTTAGCAGAATCGTTAGGTAGGAAAACTGAAAAAGGCATTGTGGAACACTCCGCAATGCCTTTTTAGATTGATTAGCTAGCTGGTCTTTCGCTCGGTGTTCTATTTAGCTTTGAACGGCACCAATAGCTGTTTCCCAAACACATTAATAAGCGCGCCAGTGACAATCAGACCACCACCAAGATATGTCCATATTGATGGGATCTCATTGAAGATCCATACGCCTAACAATGCAGAGAAGACGATTTGAACATAAGAGTAAGCCGAAGCTTTTCCTGCTGCTTGAGTTTGCATTGCCTTGGTTAAACCGTATTGGCCAATTTGAGTGAATACCCCAACCAAAACCAACATCACGGTTAAGAATAGGCTTGGCATTACAAAGTCGTTCCAAATAAGCACTGTCGATATCGGTAGAGCTACTAATGGGAAGTAGAAGATGATGACAGAGCTGTCTTCTGTTTGGCTCAGCTTTCGGACAATCACATAAGCAATTGAGCTACCAAACGCTCCAAGTAATGCCACCAGAATACTGAATAACGGCAAATCGCTGCTTACGTTACTGTTCATACTTGGTTGTACCATCACCAATAAGCCCGCTAGACAGAACGCAATGCAAATCATAGTCGATTTTTGGACACGTTCTTTGAGGAATAACACGCCAAGCAAGGCAGTAAATACGGGGTGTACGTATTGTAGAATGGTCGCTTCAGCTAACGGTAACGTGGTTACGGCGTAGTACACACACATCAGCGCTGCAGTGCCGACTGCACCCCGAACAAACAACAGTGGTTTGTTGTTACCCCAGATAGAAATGCCTTTTCGTTTTACGTCGATATAGCTAATGATCAAAGACACTAACGCCCTTGCCGCAACGATCTCAAATACAGGTATGCCATAGTTGCTGATGTATTTCACACAGGCTGACATCAGTGCGAACCCAAAAGCGGAGAGGAGCATGAATCGAACCCCAACAGGGATCATTGTAAAAGAGAAAGAAGGCATAAAAATATCAATCGGTTGAGGGAAAAGGAATCATAGCTTAGTTTAGGAGAGCCGACCAAAGCCTTTGTCTTTTTCTCGTCAACTTGATTCAATTAATTCTCATTTCTACTCTTCTACTTGGTACGGATACATCAATGTACCGCCTAACTTACATCACATTTTGCCTCACATAATATCGACTATGGCTCAGTTTTATAAAATCAACATCAACAGAAGGTGACGCTAATCCAACTCTGATTTATAGGACGTTTTAATTGTCCTTATCACTCATATCATTCCTGTGAATTTGTAATGAGAGATATGTTCTATGAAGCCAATAAATACCTTACTCATATCCACACTTGCGCTTTGCTCTTTTAGTTCAGCGACTTATGCCGATACCATTTTGCATGCATTTAACTGGAAATATTCAGATGTGACAGTTAATGCCAATCAAATTGCCGAAGCTGGTTATAAGAAAGTTCTGGTTGCTCCGGCAATGAAATCCAGTGGCACCCAATGGTGGGCGCGTTATCAACCACAAGATCTACGCACGATTGATTCTCCATTGGGGAATAAACAAGATCTAGCAGCAATGATTGCCGCGCTGAAAAGTGTCGGTGTTGATGTGTACGCGGATGTTGTACTCAACCACATGGCGAATGAAAGCTGGAAGCGAAGTGACTTGAACTACCCTGGTACAGAAGTGCTAAACGAGTATGCCAGCCGCTCAAGCTACTATGCTGACCAGACTCTTTTCGGCAACTTAGCGCAAGGTTTTGTTTCGGCTAACGATTTCCATGCTGCAGGCTGTATTACAGACTGGAACGATCCGGGACATGTTCAATACTGGCGTTTGTGTGGTGCTGATGGCGATACTGGGCTACCCGATCTCGACCCAAACAACTGGGTAGTGTCACAGCAACGTTTGTATTTGAAGGCGCTAAAAGAGATGGGTATCAAGGGCTTCCGCATTGATGCGGTGAAACACATGAGCCAGTACCAAATCGACCAAGTATTTACGCCTGAAATCACATCGAACATGCATGTGTTTGGTGAGGTGATTACCAGTGGTGGGGCAGGGAACAGTGGCTATGAGTCTTTCTTAGCCCCTTACTTAAACAACACCAACCACTCAGCGTACGATTTCCCGTTGTTTGCTTCGATTCGAGCAGCTTTTTCTATGGGCGGCGGTTTAAACCAATTGCACGATCCACAAGCTTACGGACAAGCTTTGCCTGATAGCCGTGCCATTACCTTTACTATCACACATGACATTCCAACCAACGACGGCTTCCGTTACCAAATTATGGATCCGCAAGATGAGCAGCTTGCTTATGCGTATATCCTTGGTAAAGATGGCGGAACGCCGCTGATCTACAGTGATGATCTTCCTGATTCTGAAGATAAGGATAATGGTCGTTGGGGTAATGTGTGGAACAGTTCGATAATGAAAAACATGTTGAGCTTTCATAATGCGATGCAAGGCAAAATAATGACCATGATTTCAAGTGACCAGTGCACTTTGCTGTTCAAGCGTGGCAAAGAAGGGGTAGTTGGGATAAACAAATGTGGAGAAACGCGTGGCGTGACCGTTGACACTTACCAACACGAGTTCAATTGGCATGTTCAATACAAAGACGTATTAAGCAGCGCGACAGAAACCATTTCTTCTCGCTATCATACGTTTAACCTGCCACCACGCAGCGCGCGTATGTTTAAGTTGTAAATTCTATCGAGCTAAACCACTTAGCTCATTAAGCAAGAACGAAGTATAAGCCTCAGCACATGCTGTGGCTTATTCATTTGACGTAAGCTTGTGTTCAGTGTTGGTCTTCAATCACTCCTGACCAATGATTTTGCTGGGAGAGTGCTTTCAACAATTCGATCTCTTTCGCAGTCTCTATTTTAAGCCACTCAATCAAGTCGTTGATCACTGCAGAGTGAGTACGCTGATGGATGAAGTAGGTCCAAGCACTGTGTTGAATCTTGGCATTTTGCGGGCAGTGCAAGAAACCTCGTTGTAAATCCTGCAAAACCAAAAGCAGATCCGTTACCGTCACGCCTTCACCAGATAAGCAGGCACTGAGCGCCATATCCAAAGATAGGAAGCTGGTATTTCTAACAGGCTTTGTCGGTGGCGATTCGACATCGGCCAGCCATACCTTCCAGTCATGGTGATCTAAAGTCGGGTGAAGCCTTGGCATGGTTAAGATCGAATCGAGGTCGGTATCTTTCTTAGTTAAACCTAAAGCATTGGTTAAGCTTGTGGAACACACGGGTGCCATAAACTCTTCACGCAAGAAAGTGATGTCAGGAGCATTGTCATAGCGGCTTTTGAATCGAGTATGGAAGATCAACAGGTCATACTTACTGCTGTTAATGGCTTCATCTTCTTCTATCACAGGAACAATAACGATTTCGTAATCTGGGTAACGCTCGTTTAATTCACGAACCTTAGAGATCAACACGCGCGTAGCAAAACTCAGGGTTGCCTTGATCACGATACGTTTCTGCTTCGGTTCTCTCCAAGAAGCGATAACCGATTCGATATTGCCGTAGCTTTCTCGCAAAGCGACATACAAATCATGACCTTGTACCGTTAATTCAATGGCTCGATGCTTACGAATGATCAGCGATGCGTTCAGCTCATCTTCAAGCTGTTTGATCTGACGGCTGATTGCACTCTGTGTCACGTTGAGCTCATCGGCGGCAAGTGTAAAGCTCATCAGTCTCGCTGCCGCTTCAAAGGCTTTTAAGCCATTATGTGAGGAAGGCAGACTAGGATATGGGGTCATAATTCGTTCGCATGAGTTTTTGGAATGTTAGAGTCGCAAATTTATCAATTGAACGCTAGTCCCATCGATCGTATTTTGGGCGAAATTAACAGAGGCGCTCATGAAAAAAATACTGACTCTTGCATTCCCTTTGATCATTTCACAGCTGATATCCATGGCTTTAGTCCTTACTGATGTTTGGATGATGTCGCGAATCAGCGTGTCAGCCCTTGCTGCTGGTGGCTTAGGCGCGTCTATCTACTTTTTTGTCTTCATTATTGCGAGCAGTACAGTTGGTTGTGTGGCAAACCTGATCGCTATTGCTTATGGTCAACGAGTCGCTCGCCCTGAATTTGGTAATAGCCAAATTAGGTTGGCTGTGAAAGGCGCAACCATGCTGGCGTTTGTGCTTAGTGCACTCTTAATGACAAGCTTTTGGTTAGCACCTTTGGTGTTAGAAGCTGCCAAGCAACCACAGGAAGTGATTACCTTAGCGATGGAGTATGTGCACGCTCTAAAATGGGTGATGTTGCCTTCGCTTATTTTATTGGTGCTGCGCGGCTTAACCAGTGCGTTTGGTAATGTGCGCTCTATTCTAGTGATGTCGATTATCACTGTGATCTTAAATGTGCCAGTGAGTTACTTCCTCACGTTCCAGTTAGATATGGGCTTAACAGGCTTGGGCTTAGGTACGGCTATTGCGGCATTCATCGTAATGATTGGATACACGGTTTGGGTGTTTAAACGTGACGAATTCAAACCGTTCGCCCCTTGGCTCCATACCGAAGAGTACTCCATCAAGCTGATGAGCCCGTTGTTGTTAATGGGTTTACCTATCGCCTTGGCGGCGTTACTTGAACATGGCTTGATTTACGGCGGCACCTTAATGGCAGGGACGATCAGCATAGCCTCTCTGGCGTTGCATCAAATCTTACTGCAATGCTTAAGCTTTACTTGGAACTTCAACTTCGGTTTCTCGCAAGCTGCGGCAATTTTGGTTGGCCGTGATTATGGCGCAGGCAACTATGAAGGCATCAAAAGAACTTCGATTCAAAGCTTTATATTAGTGTCAGTGTTGAGTGTCGCTTTGTCTGCCGTGTTCATCATATGGCCTGAGATGATCGCTTCTATCTTCAAGCTAGACGACGGCACAGGAGCAATGACATCGCTATTGGCCTCGGTTATCTGGGTTGTTGCACTCTGCTTTATCGTTGATGCTTGGCAGTTGTTAGCAATCAACCTGCTTAGAGGGATGAAGATTGTCTCTATGCCTACGGTGATGACGGCAATTGGTTACTGGGTGTTTGGCCTACCTGCAGCTTGGTACTTAATGCCCAAGTTTGAATTGGCCGGAATCTGGGGCGGAATTGGTGTTGGCTTGGGAGTGACAGGCATTCTGCTGCTTATTCATTTGATGGTTGTGCTTAACAAAAACAGCAAGGCTCCAAATATCGGTTGTTCTGCTTACTCTTAATTTTCTCAGTGAGATTATTACTGACAAACAAAAGCCACAGACAATACTGTGGCTTTTGTTTGTCTCATTGATTCAAGGGGGAGTGAATCAATATCAGGAATCAGGGGGCGCTATGGTTAGCTAGGTTCGACTTTTGTGTGCTCACTGTCCATCAGAGAGCGCAGACTTCATCATGGTTTTGAACTGCTCTTTTTGCTCTTCAGTTAACACGTTGTAGATGTTGTTCTTAAGACGCATCTCTTGCATCACCATCGACTTCTCGGTCGCTTGAACCGTATCAATGACCTTTTCCATCTCAGCTTCATTGAATTCAGGCTGAGTCACTAGGGCGACCTGCTTTTTCTTAAGTTCTATCGCGCTATTCATATCAATCTTTGTTCGATCAGATTGATAGTCTTCAATAAGAGATATGACTTCCGCATGTTGTTCTTCACTTAGGTTTAAAGAAGCAATAACCATTTGCAATGGGCTCACTGCTAGTTGTGGCGGTTGTTGTGGTGATGAGGCACTCACAAACGGAGCGGTAACGAGTAAAGCTGAAGCAGTTAATACACAAAGCGACTTTTTCAGTGATTTCATTGAGTTTCTCCTGTTAGTGGAAACATGAGTATAGGTGAGTAAGCTGAACTCGATATGAACATGTTGTTCAGTTTAATTTGCCGAGTTCATTGCGTTCACTTACTTGCGCTCGTCTAAGCACAGAGCGACTTAGACCTTGGTCTTACAGAAACCGAGCTAAAAGGTGACTAGAATGATTTGAGTCGCTCACCGTTATATCAAGGAATATACAAATGGAAGTTGGATTGTTCTGGGCTGAGAAGGGAATGTTAGTGCTTGGTGCACTGTTTGTCTTAACGAGTGTGATGCAGTATGGAAAACGCAGTAGTGATTGGAAAGGCGTGATCACTATGTTTTATAAACGTATTCCAATGAGCGTTGCAGAGTATAAGTGGTATCGCTTGGGCATTGCATTATTGGTGTTTGCGGTAATCATTCGCTTCGCGCTGCTTATCCTATGGCCGAGCTATCAGCTATAAACCGTCGTCATTGCGTAAGGTCATCGAAACTTAACCATCAGTATTGAGCTTTAATAAACTTCGTTGTTAAGGCTCTCACTTCATAAAATAATGCTGTTATGTTCACTAAAGATAGTTGTTATAGCCCTTGTAGCATATTGTTTTTTAGGAAAAATCACTCAAAATAATCGCTCATCTGTTCGTTTTATCATTCTTATTAATAATCGACATATAAATCTATTCACCCCGTACCTGATACCATAATGATCTGTTACACTCGTCCGAATTAGCTTTGATTTATCAGTGGTGCATTTATGTCGTTCCCAGTTCTTATATGTGATGATTCTGCGTTAGCACGGAAGCAGATGGCTCGATCACTGCCTAGTTCTCTAAATGCAGATATAACTTTTGCTGTTCATGGGCTTAATGCACTTGAAGAGCTAGCTCAAAACCAGTTCAAACTGATGTTCCTTGATCTCACCATGCCGGAATTAGATGGCTATGGCACATTGGAAGAGATGCAACGTTTAGGTGACACCACACCCGTTGTGGTTGTTTCTGGTGATATCCAACCAAAAGCGCAGCAGAAGGTCATGGACCTTGGTGCTAAAGCGTTTTTGAAAAAGCCGATTGATAAAGAAGCGTTAAAAGCGATTTTACGTGAGCATGTTGAGCCACCAAAACAGCCTCAACTTATTACGCCAGCACCGCTAGAGTTACCGATTCTGCGCCGACGTGACATCTATATGGAAGTTGCGAACGTTGCGATAGGTCGAGCAGCAGATGCACTGGCGCGCCACTTTAATGTATTCGTTCACTTACCATTGCCGAACGTGAACATCTTCGAAGTGAGCGAATTGCACATGGCACTTCGTGACTTGGCTGACAACGACCAAGTATCCGGTGTTTGCCAAGGCTTCAGTGGAGAGGGGATTGCAGGTGAAGCGTTAGTATTGCTCAGTGACTCCAGTGTGAGCGATCTTAAAAAGCTCATGAAGGTTCCGACTGAAAGTGAAGAGCTGGAAGAGTTAGAATTACTGATGGATGTGTCGAATATTCTCGTTGGCTCTTTCCTTAACGGGCTAGGGGAGCAGTCCGAGGTTCGTTTCTTCCAGAGTTCGCCGGTTCTACTAGGGCAACACATCTCGATTGATTCTGTTATCGAAAACACGAGTGGTTCGTTCAAGAAGACCATGACCTTCGAAGTCAGCTATAACATTGATGGTACTTCTATCCGTTGTGACCTTCTGTTTATGTTTGTTGACGAGTCTCTGCCTCTTCTAGACAATAAATTGGCCTACCTAATGGAGGAGTTTTAATATGCTGAATCTTCCTGCTGAATTTGAACAGTTCCACTGGATGGTGGACATGGTTCAAAACGTCGATATGGGGCTGGTGGTCATCAATCGTGATTTTGAGGTGCAAGTTTGGAATGGTTTCATGACGCACCATAGCGGTAAGCAATCGCACGATGCGATTGGTAAATCGATCTTTGAACTTTTCCCTGAAATCCCAGAAGAGTGGTTTAGGCTTAAAACAAAACCGGTTTATGACTTAGGCTGTCGTAGCTTTATTACGTGGCAACAAAGGCCTTATCTGTTTAAGTGCCGTAACGTGAGGCCAGTAACTCAGCAAGCCGACTTTATGTATCAGAACGTCACGCTTAACCCAATGCGTTCTCCAACTGGGCAAGTGACATCCTTGTTCTTGTCGATTCAAGATGCGACTGCTGAAGCTCTGATGTCTCAGAAAAAGACTTAACGTACCTTAAGGTGAAAATTGAATCGCCTTATAAGAGCACTCTGAACACTAGTAAAAATGGCCAAGGTTAATCCCCTTGGCCATTTTGTATCTGATTTAGTAGTAATGAGTTCGGATTAAAGAAGGCGTTCTGTGTTCGTTAACTTTAGTCGAGCTGTTGTTAGGCTCTATCAACAGCGGTTTGTACCCGCTGGAATCTCATCAGTAAGCATATCTAACAAGCCATATTCTGTGGATTTTACCCCCGCTCATCCAAGTTTCGAACGTGTTAATCGATCTTGTCTTTGTACTTTATAAATTTCAGGGCTAATGAAAGAGGGCTGAGATCGGCTCGCGAAGCGAAAAAAGTCAGAAAAAAATGAAATTATTTAAG
>NZ_MCYD01000630.1:0-10589 GCF_002876325.1 Vibrio sp. 10N.261.52.A1 | reverse complement strand
TGCCGTGATACTGCTTGATGGTGGTATGCGCACTAAGGTGGCGAGTTTTAAGGTCGCGTTTTGGCCTTCGCTGTCGTTAGCCACGATAGGTGTAGCTTGTACTGCGACTCTCACCGGCTTAATGGCGGCTTGGCTATTCGACTTATCACTGATGCAAGGCATTCTAGTGGGCGCGATTGTGGGCTCGACTGATGCTGCGGCGGTATTTTCTCTGCTCAAAGGACAGAGCCTCAACGAGCGTGTTGGGTCAACCTTAGAGATAGAGTCCGGTACCAACGACCCAATGGCGGTCTTCCTAACGGTGACCTTAATCGCACTACTTGGCACCCCAGATGTCGAGATGGGGATGAACTTCCTGCTGAAAAGCTTCGCGATGCAATTTGGTGTTGGTACCCTTATTGGTCTTGGTGGCGGTTGGGTTCTGTGGAGTCTAATCAACCGAATACAGTTGGCTGATGGTCTTTACTCGATTCTGGTACTGAGCGGCGGTGTGGCTCTGTTTGCTTTCTCTAACATGCTTGGCGGCAGTGGTATCTTGTCTATTTACCTTGTGGGCTTGTTTATTGGTAATCGTCCAACACGCTCTCGACACTCGATTCTCAATGTCCTTGATGGCATGACGTGGTTAAGCCAAATCGTGATGTTCTTGGTGTTGGGTTTATTGGTCACACCATCGACACTGATGGACATTGCTCTGCCTGCGCTAGCATTGGCTTTCGGTATGATTTTGTTTGCTCGTCCGCTGTCGGTTTGGTTAGGTTTGCTACCATTTCGACGTTTTACCACCAAGGAGCGTTGGTTTGTTTCTTGGGTTGGGTTACGTGGCGCGGTGCCGATCATTTTGGCGGTGTTCCCGATGATGGCTGGCCTGCCTAATGCTCAGCTGTATTTCAATATCGCCTTCTTCGTGGTTATGGTGTCGCTGATTGTTCAAGGCGGCAGCTTAATGAAAGTCGCGAGATTGGCTCAAGTGACGCTGCCTCCAACGCCGACACCTGTTTCACGCACTGGTATCGAGATCTACCCGACCAGTGAGTGGGAGATGTTTGTCTACAAGTTGAAAGAAGAGAAGTGGTGTGTCGGTGAGCCGCTTAAGCGCTTATCGATGCCGGAAGGAACACGTATTACCGCACTGTTTCGACAGGACGCCTTGCTTCATCCATCGGGCAGTACAGTATTGGAAGCGAACGATATTCTTTGTGTGCTTGGTCAAGACAAAGACTTAGATAGCTTAAGTGAGTTGTTCAGTGAAGCGCCTGAGGCTGAAGAGGCTGCGCGATTCTTTGGTGATTTCTTCCTTGAGGTTGGCTTGTCGATTACTGCGGTGAGTGACTGCTATGGCATTGAGCTTGGCTCGGAAGAAGAGCGCGACATGACGTTAAAACAATTGGCTGATCGCGAGCTTGGCGCGCACCCAGTATTGGGCGATAGCTTCGAGTGGCATGACATCAATTGGGTGGTTGCAGAGATAGAGGATCATAAAGTCGTCAAGCTGGGTTTGTGTTTGCCTAAGACGACTTTAGAAGAGGATATGAGTGAAGCCTAGTTATGGACTTCTTGCAGTAAGATAACCGCTTGAGTTCGGTTTTTTACGTCCAGTTTTCGGAAGATGGCTGTCATGTGCGCCTTGATGGTCGCTTCCGAAACATTCAATTCATAGGCGATTTGCTTGTTCAGCAGGCCGTCGGAAAGCATCCCTAACACCTTGTATTGTTGTGGCGTCAGTGTGGCAATTTTTTCCGCAAGGTCGCTACAAGCCGCATTGTTTGTTATCAGCCCTTCAGGGAAGAACGGGTCGCCATTCAGCACTTGATTCAGTGCACTCACTAATTCACGCATGTCACTCGACTTTGGAATAAAACCAAACGCACCATGGCTTTTCACTTGAGTGACCACGCTAGCGTCCTCACTTGCCGAGATCACGACAATCGGTAGATCTGGGTATTCTGCACGAAGCTGAATCAGACCAGACATTCCATTGGCTCCCGGCATTTTTAGATCGAGCAGCAGTAGGTCGGGTTCATCTTCTTTTTTAAGCAGAGTCAGTAACGCGTCGAGAGAGTCGGCCTCAAGTAGGTTCGCACCGCTGATCGCCATATGAACCGACTGAAATAGGGCGTTGCGGAAGAGAGGGTGGTCATCAGCAATGATGATGGTGTAGGTCGAGTCCATGACGTCCATACTTTTAACAATTTAGTTAATATTTATTATCATCCTGATTGAGTATGTGGACAATATCTATGCATTAAAAGTCTGAACCATATCGACTTTTATCCCCTTTCTAAGAAAGCGTTTCTTGCTATAACAAAAAAGCCGCACTGCCATCTCGTTATGAGGGGCGGTGCGGCTTTGTCTGGTGTTACATTCAGACTAATGTTGCCGTTATAGCTGGTGGTCTTGCATGTGTTTTAAGAATACATCGGCAGGCATAAAACCAGTCACTCGAGCATTTGGAACATGGTTACCCTTGCTATCCCAGAACTCAATGGTTGGTAAGCCAAGTACCTGCAACTGCTTCAGCAATTCAATGTCTTGGGGCATGTTTCGCGTCACGTCTGCTTGAAGTAATACGAAGTCAGACAGTTTGTTCTCGACATCTGCTTGATGGAAGGTGTACTTCTCAAACTCTTTACACGCCACACACCAATCGGCGTAGAAGTCGAGCATCACTGGCTTGCCTAGTTTCTTCGCTTCGATGAGCTGGATTTCAAGCTCTTCAACGGTGTTAATTCGAGCAAACTGGATCTGTTGTTCCACTACAACGCTCTTTTCTGCAAACCAGTAATTTAGTGCAGGTTGAGCAGAAGCAAACAGACCAAGCATTGCGATGATGCCCACAGCGCTCTGCTTCCAACCAGCAAATGGCAGTGCATTCTTGCTGTGATACAACCAACCGAAGGCGATGAAGCCAAGGGCAGACCAAAGCACGGTTGCCCATAATTCAGGAATAATGCGCTCTAGTAGGAAGATTGGTGCTGCCAACAAGATAAAGCCGAATACGACCTTCACCTTGTCCATCCAGCTGCCCGCTTTTGGCAGTAGCTTATTGCCGAATACTGCCACCAAGATTAGCGGAATACCCATACCCATAGCTAATGCGTATAGAGCGATAGCACCGGTAAATAGGTCGCCACTTTGAGCAACATACAGCAGCGCACCCGAGAGTGGTGCCGTAGTACAAGGTGAACACACCAAGCCAGAGATAGCACCCATCGCGAATACGCCCAAGGTATTACCGCCTTGCTGCTTGTTGCTCTGGTTATTCAGCCAAGTTTGGACACTGCTCGGCAGTTGTAGGTTATACACGCCAAACATCGACATCGCTAACGCCACGAACAGAACGCTCAAGGCAATCAACACGTAAGGATGTTGCATCGCAGCTTGAAATTGCATACCCGCAGACGCAACCACTAAACCTAATAGGGTGTAGGTGAGCGCCATACCTTGCACGTAGATGAAGGACAACATCAACGCGCGACCTTGGCTGAGCTTGCCACCACCTAACACGATGCCCGTTAGGATTGGATACATAGGCAGAACACACGGTGTGAAGGCTAAGCCAACACCGAGCGCCAAGAACAGTAACGGGGTCCACCAACTGTCACCGAGTTTATCGGCTAGGCTCGCTTCCTTTGAAACGGGTGCGCTTGATTGTGGTGCTGTGTTATTGGCCACATCTGCTTTTGGCGAAGCAACTTGTGGGGAGGTGTTCGCTTGGTTACTGGTAGTTTTAGCAGCAGTGTCGCTTGAGTCCGTCGCTTCAAACGGTGCAATGTCGATGACGCGAGTTTCTGGAGGGTAGCAGAAGCCAGCCTCGGCACAGCCTTGATACTTAACGATCAGCTGCGAGCCATCTTGGTAACTTTGTAGGGGAACTTGTACGAATAGCGGCTGAGTATAAACACTCACCTCACCAAAGAATTCATCTTGATGTGGCTTACCATCTTCTAACTCAACATTACCGATAGCGAGATTTTGGCCGCTAAAAGAGAGGCTATGTTGATAGAGGTAGTAGCCTTCTTTTACCTGCCAGTCGAGAAGCACCTTGCCATCTTGCTGGTAGTAATTGAAAGGGAAAGCTTGGTCTACAGGAACAAAACCGTTGTTATTGCCTCCGAAGCTTGGCTCGGCGTTGTCATTTCCAAAAAGCGCCCACGCAGGCTGGGTGAACAGGGAAATACAAACAAAAAGTAATGTGGCAAGTCGTCGCATACTATTTAGTCATTTAATGGAGTTATGGGTATCTTAACTCAATCAGACCGTAATAGTTTGCTATTAGTTTCATTGGCTAGCAAATATCCCTTAGGGCGGGAAATCCACTTTCTTAGGTAATCGGGATAGGGTCAGCCTGCAGCAGGCATAGGGAGCCCTTGCCAGTAACCCATTTAAGCCACACCTAAGCGTGCTTTTACTACTTGCTCGCAAGCATCGATATTGGTTGTGTCTTTTGGAATGATTAACACGGTGTCGTTGCCGCCAACAGTACCGATAATCTCAGTATGTGGGTCGATATCGACTAATCTTGCAACTAACTGCGCACAACCTGGGTGGGTTTTAACTATCACCATTGCTTGGTTATGAGTGATTAATTCGATTTGCGAAGAGATGGATGCATCGACACGTACAGGCGCGCTTTCAACCGTAATGCAGTAGACCTTTTTACCACAGGCATTCTGAATTTTGACTACGCCGAGCTGTGACAAAATACGAGATACCGTCGACTGGCTAATGCCGGTATAGCCGATCTCGACTAGCTTTTCGCGCAGTTGGTTTTGAGTTGAGAAGCTTTGTTGTTGTAGTAAGCGTTTGCACGCTGCAGTCAGTGTTTTATCTTCAGCTGAATACAAGCAACCGTGCTCAGTGATCGGGTTCATGAACAACTCCTTAAGGTCAACAGTGATACCGCTTGTCCATAGCGTCGTGCGCACTCCCAAAGCCGTAGAGTACGATTTGTTAATTAGGGCTTACCGACGAATCCTGAAGTAAAGAAGGGTGGGTATGCGAGATGTATGATCATCTATTCATTCAGTCTACCACTAAAGGATAGTTATCTTTTTGAAGGCGATCACCAAACAAAATTCTGGTTATTTGCTTGTATCTTGGTGCTTTATTCTTAGGAGGAGTGGATATTTATTCCGCATTGGGAATAAATATCCATGTGTTTTGCAAGGTTTTAACCTTGGTGTTAATGAAGATAAGGGCTAGCGAATTTCACTCATGATCTCGCGAGAGAATACTTTTTCACAGTAATGGCATTTTAGCTGCACGTTTTCCTGTTTTAGCTGAACTTTAAAGCTACTTTCAACGGGTTCACCGTGTGAAATACAGTTGCTATTTGGACATGAGAATACGCTGTTGATTTGCTCTGGCAGTACAAGCGTGAGTTTGTTCACTACCTTGTACTCTTCAATCTGATTGACCGTCGCTTGTGGCGCATACAGAGCCAATTGGTTCGCCTGTTCTTTGGTTAGAAAGATGTTCTCAATCTTGATCAGATCTTTGTGTCCCAACGCAGATGATGGCAGATTTAATCCCATGGTGATGCGCTGTTCTGTTTTGTGCATCTTGAACAGTTTGAGGATTTTGATACCAAGGTGAGCAGGGATGTGGTCAATGACGCTGCCGTTACGGATCGCTTCTACTTGTAGTTGAGTTTGTTTAACCATGACTGTGTCTCCTGCTTATAAAGTGTCGTTTAGAACTAGGGCTAATAGGGCTTCGCGAGCGTATACACCATTTTCAGCTTGCTCGAAGTAGTAAGCGTGTGGTGTTTTATCAACGTCGGTGGTGATCTCGTCGACGCGTGGCAGCGGGTGAAGCACCTTCATGTTTTGGCGAGCCTCTTTCAATGTGTCGGCGGTGAGGATGTAAGCCGATTTCATGTGTGCGTATTCTGATGCATCAAAGCGCTCTTTCTGTACGCGAGTCATGTATAGCACATCCAGTTCCGGTACCACTTCTTCAATGCTGCTGTGTGTGCTGTATTGAATGCCCATCTCTTCCAGTTCTTCACAGATGTAATCCGGCATCGCTAATACTTCAGGTGCGATAAAGAAGAAACGCACGTTATCGAATTTTGATAGTGCTTGCGTCAATGAGTGCACGGTGCGGCCATATTTAAGGTCGCCGACAAACGCCACATTGAGGTTGTCGAGAGTGCCTTGTGTTTCGTAAATCGAGAACAGGTCTAGCAGGGTTTGAGTTGGGTGTTGGTTCGCTCCATCACCGCCATTCACTACTGGCACACCGTTAGAGAACTCAGACGCCAAGCGTGCTGCCCCTTCTTGTGGATGACGCATCACAAAGGCATCAACGTACGATGAAATCACCTGCACTGAATCGGCAAGTGTTTCGCCTTTCTTAGCCAGTGATGTGTTACCGCCATTATCAAAACCGATGACTGTGCCACCAAGGCGTTGAACTGCGGTTTCGAATGAGAGGCGAGTTCGAGTTGAAGGCTCAAAGAAACAGCTCGCAACGACTTTATTTCTCAGCAACTCTGGATTTGGTTCAGCCTTGAGCCTTGCTGCGGTATCGACGATAAGCTCCAGTTCATCACGAGAGAGCTCAGGAATGGAGATGATGTGCTTGTTAAATAACGAATGCGCCATAACGGGTCTTCCTTCTATGCATACAGTCAAATTGCGGACAAAAAAAAGCCCCCTAAAAATAGGAGGCTTCGAAATGATCAATAGAACAAAATAAAAATGACACCAACACCACTCTTTGGCGTGTAGTTTGACAATCATGTGCGACAAAACTGCGGTTCATTTTTTGCTCTCTTTAGACAAATTGCGGAGGATTATACTCAGATAAAAACAGCGCGCAATAGTTTCTGTAAAGTATTCATTTTATGGATATTTATGCCAAATCAGCCTGCGTTTTTACTTCTTTTTAAGCCTTTGTTGAAGCAGCAAAACTTCGACTTTTTTAGGCAATAATCTTTTCAAACGAATGAAAAAAAATGCGGGTTTTATCCAAGGGAAAATTCCCATGCACGCCACCCGCATTTCCCTGTTATTGCACTCAAATTATCGACTTGTTTGTAAATAAGAGAGTGCTTTGCTTCTAAGCTTTTTAACTGTTTGGCTTATTAGCTACCTAGTGTTGCAACCATCACAGCTTTGATGGTGTGCATGCGGTTTTCAGCTTCATCGAACACGATAGAGTATTCAGACTCGACCACTTCATCAGTCACTTCCACACCGTCTTTTAGCTGTGGATATTCAGCCGCAAGCTGTTTGCCTACCGTGGTGTCTTCGCCATGGAAAGCGGGTAGACAGTGCATGAATTTCACATGTGGGTTACCGGTTGCTTTTAGCATTTCCATGTTCACTTGGTAAGGCATCATTAGGTTAATGCGCTCAGCCCACGCTTCTTTCGCTTCGCCCATCGATACCCAAACGTCGGTGTATAGGAAGTCACAACCTTGTACGCCTTCTTGAACATCTTCAGTTAGGGTGATTTTGCCGCCAGTGTGCTCTGCGATTTCACGGCATTGAGCCAATAGCCCTTCTTCTGGCCAGAATTGCTTAGGAGCAACAAGGCGAATGTCCATGCCCATTTTCGCTGCGCCAACCATTAGAGAATTACCCATGTTATTGCGAGCATCACCTAGGTAAGCAAACTTGATTTCATGCAGCTGCTTACCACGGCCGTATTCAGTCATGGTTAGGAAGTCTGCCAAGATTTGAGTTGGGTGGAATTCGTCAGTCAGACCATTCCATACAGGTACACCAGCGTAAGCGCCTAGCTCTTCAACAATCTCTTGACCGAAGCCGCGGTATTCAATGCCATCGTACATACGGCCAAGAACGCGAGCGGTATCTTTCATTGATTCTTTGTGGCCAATTTGAGAACCAGATGGGCCTAAGTAAGAGACGCGAGCACCTTGATCGAATGCTGCCACTTCGAATGCACAGCGAGTACGAGTTGAGGTTTTCTCAAAGATAAGTGCGATGTTTTTGCCAGTCAGTTTTGGCTGTTCGTAACCGTTGTACTTCGCTTTTTTAAGCTCCATTGAAAGATCTAACAAGTGTTGAATTTCGCGTGGAGTGAAATCTAGTAGTTTTAGGAAGTTACGATTGCGTAGGTTAAAAGCCATGATGTATTCCTTCTTAGATTTAGGCGCTTTCTTGTTACAGGGAAAGAAAATTCAAGAAAGCGCGATTCAATTTTTGTGTATTAATTTCAGTTCAAACGGTGATTCAGTTTTCTCGCAAGGTTTGAAAAGCTCACGAGTGGATTAATCTTTGGTGATGTTGGTACCCGCTTGGCCTTGCAGAATTTGCAAACCATCTTCGAGCGCACCGATACCGACGACTTTGCCGCCTTGTTGGATGAATTCGCATGACGCTTCAATTTTTGGTCCCATGGAGCCGGCATCAAATTCGAACTTCGCAAGCTCACCTGGTGTAGTGTTGCGCAGTGCGTGTTGAGTCGGCTTGCCCCAATCTAGGTAAACCGCGTCTGCGTCTGTCAGGATCAGTAGTGCATCGGCATTCAATTGTTTTGCTAAGAAAGCCGCTGACATGTCTTTGTCGATAACCGCTTCGACACCAACCAATTTGCCATGCTCTTTTTTCACTGGAATGCCGCCACCGCCAGTACAGATCACTAGGTGACCCGCTTCGATAAGCTGGGTGATCGCTTTATGTTCAACGATGCCGGTTGGTCTTGGGCTTGGTACAACACGACGGAAGTGTTGGCCGTCTGGTTTTACGATCCAGTGGAACTTCTCTGCCAATTCACGCGCTTCTGCTTCTTCGTAGATTGGGCCAATCGGTTTGGTTGGATCAGCAAATGCAGGGTCATTTGGATCAACCGTCATTTGGGTCAACATGCATGAGATGTTGCGGTTCGGCAGATAGTTTTTGAACTCTTGCATCAGCATGTAACCGATCATGCCTTGCGTTTCGCTGCCCAATACATCCAGTGGGTATGGATTTACTTTCTTGTACTCCAAACCTTGCAGAGCAAGTAAGCCAACTTGTGGGCCATTCCCGTGCACTAATACCACGTTGTACTCTTTGGCGATTTCAGAGATGGTTTTCACCGCTGTTTCAATATTACGGCGCTGAACGTCAGCTTCTAACGGCTCACCGCGACGAAGTAGGGCGTTACCACCGAGTGCAACAACAACAGTTTGTTTAGTCATAATTGTGTTCTCTCATTGTGGCCAAGTTGAGGTTATTTGAGTGCTTCAACTTGGCCGTTTCGTCTTAGTGATTAGATACCATCACGCTCGATTGGGCAGCTCATGCAACGTGCGCCACCGCGACCACGACCAAGCTCGTCTCCAGGAATTGGCAGTACTGTGATGCCAGCTTTGTCGTATTTCTCGTTGGTGTAGGTGTTACCTTCGTAGCCAATAACGACGCCAGGTTTTACCGTAAGAACGTTGTTCGCATCATTCCACTGCTCACGCTCTGCATGGAAGTTGTCACCACCAGTAGTGATTAGGTTTAGCTTGTCTACGCCCAGTGCTTTTTCGATAGCGGTAACGAAGTAGCCTTCTTCTTTCACTTTCACGGCACCAGACTCATCACCGGTTAGGTTCCAGCACTTCACATCTTTACTCACCACTTCAGGGTAAACAGAGAACGTATCTTCGTTCATATGTGTCATTACTGTGTCTAAGTGCATGCAAGAGCGGTGTTTTGGCAGCTGCATAGCGATAACTTGCTTCGCTTGGCCGTGTTTGAACAGGCTAGAAGCCAAGTGTTCAACACCTTGTGGCGTGGTACGTTCTGACATACCGATAAGCACTGTGCCACGGCCGATAACCAGAACGTCACCACCCTCAATCGTTGAGTTGTCGTAGTTGATGCTCTCTTCATCGCCGAAGTATTTAATGAAGTCTTGGCCTGCGAAGGTTGGGTGCCAACGGTAAATCGCACGCACGTGGTTGGTTTCGCGTTGACGTGCTGGTTTCGCCATTGGGTTGATCGATACACCACCGTAAACCCAGCAAGAGGTGTCGCGAGTAAATAGGTGGTTTGGTAAAGGTTCAATAATGAAGTCGGTTGGTGTGAACATGCCTTGCATCATTGAAGAAGACTTCATCGGCATTTCAGCGTAAGACAGACCGCCGGTTAGGATTTTTGCAAGCTCTAGGTTTGGTAAGTCGCCTAAATAGCAGCGTACGTCGTTAGCAAAAGTTTTACCCAAACGGTAATCAGACACTTGGCAGTTCAGTAGCCAATCTTTCGCTTCCGGCACAGCTAGCGTATCTGCTAGTAGGTCAGTAAGAAGAAGAACCTCAACACCCTGATCACGTAGCGTTTGAGTGAATACGTCATGCTCTTTACCTGCACGCTCAACAGCCAGTACGTCATCAAACAGCAAATCGTGACAGTTAGATGGTGTTAAGTGAGTCAGTGCGCGTCTTGGGCGGTGAACTAGAACACGACGCAATTGACCTATTTCAGAACCTACATAGAACTTACTCATGATCGTCTCTCTCTTATATATTTGAATTACTTTTATTGCTAAGAGTAATTATTTATTTTCAGTTGAGAAGAATGAATTATTTATTCATATCTCTTGTCTGGAATTAATATTACGCCTGCTGCTCAGGTATTCTTAGA
>NZ_MCYD01000629.1:0-4185 GCF_002876325.1 Vibrio sp. 10N.261.52.A1 | reverse complement strand
GGCTTCTTTAGATACTTTTTTTTCATTGGACCGTTTCATAACAGCCAGTGTGAGGATGCGAAACCTCCCCATCGGAGTAACGTGCCATGATTTTTATAAACTGAGGTATTAGTTCTAGAAAAACGGGAACTAAATTGGGGTCAAAGTGATGGCCAGCTTGTTCGGCAAGTAACTGACTGGCTTTTTCAATACTCCAAGCCTTTTTGTAGGGTCTCTCACTGGTTAGCGCATCAAATACATCAGCAATAGCGACTATTCTCGCGGAGAGTGGAATAGCTTCTCCAGATAAACCATCGGGATAACCCGAACCATCCCATTTCTCATGGTGGCCCGAAACCACCTCTCTCGCTAAATTTAATAAAGGCGAGTCATAATCCCCAAGTATCTGAACGCCATGTCCTACATGCTTTTGCATTTCTAGCCATTCATTTTCATCTAACCTTCCGGGTTTTAGGAGTATGGAATCCGGGGTACCAATTTTCCCAATATCATGCATAGGAGCGGCCTCAAAAAGTAAATCACACCACTCATCATTCGCGCCAATAGCTTTGCTCAGCAAATAGCTATAGTGGCTCATTCGAATAACATGCATTCCTGTTTCATTATCTTTAAACTCAGCAGCTCGAGCTAAACTTTTCGTAATTTCGAGTTGATTAGCTGCAATTTCGGCCGTTTTTTCTTTAACTTGTTTTTTTAAGAGTCGGCTTTGGTTATAAGCGCTTATTTGTGCAGAAACTCGCGCTCTAACTATGGCTGGGCTGATAGGTTTCGTAATGTAATCAACAGCTCCAATATCAAAACCTAATTGCTCATTTTCATCTTCTGATTGTGCTGTTAAAAAAATGACCGGGATCGTACTAGTTAACGGACTGTCTTTAAGGTTTTTGCACACTTCGAAACCGTCCATTTGAGGCATAACTACATCGAGTAAAATTAAGTCCGGCTTGGGATTTTGCTGCGCTATTGAAAGCCCTCTTTCGCCACTTGTAGCCGCTTTGACTATGTAATCTTTGCTCAAAACATTCGTGACAATCTGAATACAATCGGGCGTATCATCAATTATCAATACGATTGGCTTTTGATTTTCCATACATCCTCCTCCTTTCTAATAAAAATAAACCGCACCTGAGTTTGCTAAGGAGTTATCAAGAGGAGCATTGGTTTGTGAAGAGTTTAGAGTAACATCAGAAGACTCTTTAATGGCTCCAACGGCCAAACTTTCTCCAGCACCACACAAAGCTAGTGACTGTCCAAAATTATCACCAGCTTCAGTGTTTGTTGCCTTGATATAAGTCTCTTGTAGCCATTCATTTTCCTCCTTTTTAAACAGGTAAACGGCTCCCGATAACGGGGCATCATTGAGTAGCTCATCACCTTGAACACCCAAAGCAGACGAACTCTCTTGAGGAGAACCAACAGCTAGTAGCTCACCAGCCGAATCTAAATTGATATCATAACCAAAACGGTCTGAAGCATTCACATTGCTCGCTTTCAAATAAGCTTCTTGTTTAAAGCCACTATCTTCAGAAAAAATATAAACTGCACCTGCATCGGCCGCGGAGTTATTGAATTGATCTCCATTGACAGTGGTATCTGCCGCTTCTTGATAAGCTCCAACTCCCATAACCCTGCCATCGTTATTTAGAGTTACAGAAAACCCAAACTGGTCATTTTGATCCGTATTTGAAGCTTTCACATAGAACTCTTGCTTGGGTAAACCGGCTATATTTGAAAAAACATAAACTGCACCTGAGTCAACTTTACTATTATCAGATTGAACGTTGTTGATGCCCATTGAGCCTGAAGCTTCACCTGGAGCCCCAATGGCAAATTTCGTTCCGTCACGGCTCATTGAAACGTCATATCCGAAAGAATCATTACTGTCAGTGTTTGAAGCTTTTACATAATGCAACTGGGTCCATGAGTCTCCCTTTCTTTCAAACAAGTAGCTCGCTCCAGAGTACTGCGCCGCGTTATTACTCGTATCGCCATCAATTCCTGTCGTTACAGCTGATTCACCGGGAGCACCGACAATCAATAAAGTGCCATCAAAATTTAACGAAAGGGAGAAACCAAAGGCGTCCAAAGCATCGCTGTTTGACGCTTTTAAATAGGCTTTTTGCTGCCAGGTGCTCCCCTGACGGTGAAATACGTAAACAGCACCAGATAAAGGGTTGCTGTTATCTGCTTGATTACCATTAATCCCTCTAGCGTTCGAAGACTCTTGTAGCGCTCCGACAGCCAATATCTGCCCATTTCCACTGACAGAAACAGAGTAACCAAACTGATCACCCGCTCCGCTATTAGAAGCCTTTAAAAAAGCGTTTAGCTCCCACTTCCCATTGAGGTATTGGAACATATAAACAGCACCTGAAGATTTAGCTGAGTTGTCTTTCGGATCAGCAGTTACTCCAGTCCCCGATGAGCTCTCATTTATGGCTCCAACAGCAAGGGTTAATCCATCATCACTAATCGCTAAAGCGTGACCAAATTCGTCTAGAGAGTCGTTATTTTGAGGTTTTATAAACCCTATTGAGTTCTGGATTAAACTTGGTGAAAGCATCAAATCGTTACTCTTAGCCGTTCCTGCACTGTTTTTGGCTAAGATAAAAAAAGTATCATCATTCAAAATTTGCTCGAGCGCTACCGTGACAGAAGTGGCGGCGATATTTTCCAATATTGGCTCACACTCATTTGAGGCTAAAACAGATTTCTGGCACAGCGTGTAAGCATCGGCAAATTCACTCTCTTGCCACTGGAAGTCGAAACTTTTTACAGCTCCTGTTAGTGGTTCAATACTTGTGAAATTAAAAGCTGTCGGTGCTGCTGACGTTTCGTTTTTATCATGGTGGCAACCAGCCAGTACAATGCACAACATAAAGGTGCGCAACAAACAAACCATAACGAGCCCCTCACAAACGAATATTCCAATGTTAATAACTCAAAAGCATGATATGTACCAAAGTAGGTAAATAAACAATAACCTTATGAAACAAAAGAATTATCCGTTAAAAAAAGGAGAGGCAAATAAAACTCATACTCCACCTATATCATAAGTTTTATTTTGAAACTCATTTTGAATTTCAGTATAGAAATGTTTTGCAAAACAATGTTGACCAGAGCCACGATTAATAGATGTTGAGTACAAAGTGGCACATAAAGCGCCACCTTATTTTGATAACTTTCATCCCCCGAGATAAGTGGGTACGACATCAAAGAACACCAGAACATTTATTAAAATGATGCTCACACCATAACAAAATACACCAACTAGCACCCAGTCACCTCCTGGCACTTTATATGAAGGTTTGTCCTGTTCAAGAAGAGCCTCACTTACCCTTTTTAACCTTGCTTTCTTGACTAAAAAAGCAGGAACAATACACGCCCAAATGGCGGCTGCAGAAGCGGCATAACCAATGGCGACCAGAAAACCAAAGGGAAACAATAATGAAAAAACCAGAGGGGGTATAAACGTGACTGCCCATGTTTTGGTTCTCCCCTTCTTTGAGCTAGAGTCAAATTTAAAAAGATCGGCTAAAAAATCAAACACCCCCAGACCAACTCCAATAAAACTCGACAAAATTGCAGCCGCAGAGAAAGAGCTAACTACATTTGATAGCGTCTCTTCAGGTAATACCGCTTTTAAACTAGTCAATAATGCGTCAACATTCCCTCCTTCGGCAATAATAGGGCCAAAGTTTAGTCTCGGTAAATTGCCATAAACACTCATTAACCAGATGGTGTAAGTGAAAAGAGCGATGATCGTTCCGCCAATAATGGCCTTTTGCGCCAGTCTTTCCTCACGGTAATAATCTCGGAGCGTTGATACGCTGTGGTGGTACCCAAACGCAGTCAAAGCGATGGGGAAAAATACCCACACATATTGTGCATACTCAAGTTTCAGATGGTCAGCATCAAACAAAGTACTGAGGTTGACGTTAAACAAAAGACCTACCGTTCCAAAACTAAAACTGATGATCATAAACAGCATTAATACAATAGAAATTCGGTCAACCGTTTTTGTTGAGTGCCAAACTAGCCCAGAAAAGACAAGGACAAAAAGGATAGAAGCCAGTTGTGGAGCAAGCCCAAAATATTCATTGAGAATCAGTCCTGATGAGGTGATATAGGCATACAATAATATCCCCCCAACAAAGTAAATCCTGTCTCTTATACACATCTCCG
>NZ_MCYD01000628.1:1267-25609 GCF_002876325.1 Vibrio sp. 10N.261.52.A1 | reverse complement strand
TTATCAACTGTGATCTTTGTGGGGGTATTACAGTGGCAGGATAGGCAGAGTAATTTCGAGCTGTAATCCACCGAGTTTACTGCGGCTCGCGGTAATCGTTCCGCTATGTTGGCGAATCGCACTCTCGGTAATGGTCAGTCCAAGTCCAGTGCCACCAGAATTACGGTCACGAGCGGTAGAAACACGGTAGAAAGGTCTGAAGATAGAATCGAGTTCATCATCAGGCACACCATCACCGTTGTCATTGACGCAAATAGTTAGCTGATCTTGAACCACGTGGAACTGCACATCGACTTGATCTTTACCGTAGTAAATGGCGTTGCGCGTAATGTTGTCTAACGCACTCATCAGCAGCTTAGGGTTACCTGAAATTGAACGCTCAGGGATTTCTGAGAATGTCAGCTCTTTACCCATTTGTTCTGCTTCAAATTGTGCGTCTTTTAAGATCTCTTCCCATAAGCTCGATATCGGCTGAACTTCACGAGTAATGTGGCTATCAACCTGCATGCGAGACAGCGTCAGTAGCTCACTGATCATCTGTTCCAAGCGTTGCGCTTCTGTATCGATACGCTCGAGTTCTGGACTCTCACCTTGCTTACGAATCGCCAGTGCGTTGGCCATACGAAGCCGTGTTAAAGGAGAACGCAGCTCGTGTGAGATATCAGAAAGCAAGCGCTGTTGCCCTGAGATCATCTGGTTTACCGCCTCAACCATTTGGTTAAAGCTTTCACCCGCTTGTCTGAATTCCGATGTGCCTTTTTCAAGGGTTGGATCGACCTCGAATTCGCCTTTCGCTACACGTTGTGCAGCACGCTCAAGTCGGCGAGCTGGCTGGCTGAGTGCCCAAGCTAACCAAAGTAATAGTGGGGTACTGGCTAGCATCACGGCAAGCAACAGCTGCAGTGGTCTATCAAATAGTCGCAGTAAGAACGGCGGTGGCTGATTCCACTTTACTCCGGCGTACATCAGTAGCTCTTCACCTGCCAGTTTGATTGGCACAGGGCCAGCAACCATGTAGTGCCCGTAAAGCTTTTGCTTTGGCACTTCTGGGTTATCAATTGAGGTTACAAAGTTGCGAATTGCCTTAAGTTTGTAGTCTGAATGTCTTTTTGAGGTTAGGACTGCGCCCTCAAGATCGGTCAGATAGATACGTGCACGAGAATCTTTGCGGCTACGTGGCGCCTCAAGTTGGAAGACAATTTTGCCGAGGTTAGGCTCTCTGGCGTAGCGTTTCTCGGTAGCCTTGGCGATACGTTCCAATTTGCTGAGGTGGTCAGCGGGCACATCACGCGCCACTCTCGGGTCTAGATGTGGTAGTGAGAGTACGGATAAAAGCACCAGTAACATGGTGAACCAAAAGATGGCAAAGATACGTCCATATAAGCTAGTGATTTTAGGGATGCGCATTAATCCTCCTCTACCAATAGGTAGCCGCGACCACGCAAGGTCTTGATGCGTGATTTGCCATCGCTACGTTCTGGAATCTTTTTGCGTAGGTTAGAGATGTGCATGTCTATCGCACGGTCAAATGCTGCAAGCCTTTTGCCAAGTACATCTAAGCTTAACGCTTCCTTGGTGATCACTTGCCCCGGGTTTTGGATAAGGTGGCTTAGTAGAGCGAACTCAGTAGTGGTCAGGTCGATGATCTCGCCATTGCAGTACGCTTCTTGTTTGCCAGGGAATACTTCAATGTCTTGATATTGGATTCTATCGCTGGCGGCTTTTGGAGTGCTCGTGGTTTGCGTGCGGCGCAAGATGGCGCGAATACGTGCGAGTAGCTCTCGGTCACTGAATGGCTTTGGCAAGTAGTCATCCGCACCGAGCTCCAGACCGATCACACGGTCGATCTCTTCCCCTTTCGCTGTCAGCATCAGCACAGGCGTTTCCCAATGCTCTCTTAGCTTTTTGAGTGTTTCCATGCCATTCAGACGCGGCATCATCACATCCAAAAGAATCAAATCAATCTCATCATTGATCGCTTCGAGCCCAGCGTAGCCGTCATTGGCTTCAAAAACGGTGAAGCCCTCAAAGCTAAGAATGTCTTTAAGTAAGCTCGTTAGCTCAGTGTCGTCATCAATAAGAAGAATGTTCGCCATGGGAAAGCCTTAATCGGTTAGTTACAGGTTAATAATACTGCTAATTATTCGTCAGCTTTCACTCTTTACGATTCTTTACGCTTTCTAAACGTCACTTTACGAGGGAAAGACTAATCTATATTCAAGCGCTGAGATACAGACGCAATACATGACTTATTATACCGAATTGAGGCAACAATTATGAAAATGACGAAGAAACTTGTACTAGCAGCTGCGGCACTTCCACTTATGTTAGGTACAGCAAGTGCGTATGCATTTGGCGGCGGTGACAAGGGCGACCACAAAGGCATGCACGGTAAATGTGGTGGCTTCGACAAGAAAGTAATGCGTCAACTAGACCTAACTGACGCACAAAAAGAACAGTTAAAAGAGATGCGTGAAGCGAACCGTGCTGAGATGAAAGCAAAACACGCGGGCAACAAGTCAGACAAAATGGCGCAAATGAAAGCGCACCACGAAAAAGTTCAAGCGTTGGTACTAGCTGACAACTTCGATGAAGCTGCAGCAAACGACCTGGCAAGCCAAATGGTTGAGAAGCAAACTGAGCGTCGCGTAGCAATGCTTAAGAAGCAACACGAAATGATGAGCGTGCTAACGGCTGAGCAAAAAACTCAACTGAAAGAAATCCAGCAGGAGCGCATGGCGAAATGTGCTGAAAAGATGGAAAAGCACATGAACAGAGACAAGTAATTCAAAGCTGGGTAAAGCAAGCTTGAATGAAAGTGTTTAAAAAGAAGCGGCCGAGAGCCGCTTTTTTGATCCCTAAAAATGAATGTCTTACATCCTAGCTGTCATATTCAATTGATGGTTTGCAGGTTATACTTTGTGCTATCAGTCACTTTATAGCCAAGTTATGAAACAAGAATACGCACGTTTAGTTACGCTGGCCGCTTGGGCTGCGACCACCATTGCCACTATTTTGTTAATAGTGAAAGTCGCGGCGTGGTGGGTGACCGGTTCGGTGAGCCTGTTGGCTTCCGTAGTCGATTCCATGTTAGATATTGCCGCTTCGGTCGTTAACTTATTGGTGGTTCGATATTCTCTTCAGCCTGCCGACAAAGAACATACCTTTGGTCACGGTAAGGCGGAATCACTCGCTGCATTAGCACAGGCGATGTTTATTTCGGGCTCTGCCTGTTTCCTCATTCTTAATGGTGTGGAGCGCTTCTTTAGACCTCATGATCTAAACTCTCCAGAAATCGGTATTTACGTCAGCTTGTTCGCGATAGTGATGACGTTTGGTCTGGTTCGATTCCAAAAACACGTGGTCCAGAAAACCGGCAGCCAGGCTATTGCTGCGGATTCACTGCATTATCAATCTGACCTGTATATGAATGCTGCCATCATGCTGGCCCTAGGGTTGAGTTGGTTTGGTATTGGTCAGGCGGATTCAGTATTTGCGGTAGGTATTGGTATTTATATTCTTTACAGCGCTTACCAAATGGCGATAGAAGCGATCCAATCTCTGCTTGATCATAAGTTGCCGGATGAAGAGCTAAAACAGATAAAAGAGACATCGTTGAGTGTTGAAGGGGTATTGGGCGTGCATCAACTAAGAACCCGTCGCTCTGGTCCGATTCGTTTCATCCAATTGCACTTGGAGCTAGAAGATGAGATGCCACTTATTGAAGCGCATCGCATTTCTGATGAAGTAGAGGCCAAGCTCATCTCTGTTTTCCCTGATGCTGATGTATTAATTCACCAAGACCCGTACTCGGTGGTGTTTGGGCCAGAGAAGCAACAAAAATTTCATTCGTGGTAACGAGCACGAAAACTAGGCAGCAAATGGTAAGTGGGTGGCTTTTGAACTAGAGTGAGTAGAAATTGCGAACTCTTTGGTGATTCAAAAACCACCTTAGTAACAATTTATGTTGATTCTGATGTGAATCAACAAAGTTACTGAGTAAAACTGTAATACTCTTACAGAAGTATAAATGTTACATAATTTTTCGCGATTTAAGTGCTATTCCTGTTGAGGAAATGTAACATAACGCACAAATATAGATTTAAAATCTTGTTGATATACAATCAGCAAGAACAAGAATTGAATAATAGATTCCCAAAAATCGAGGGTGAGCATGATTAAGAAGATCGGTGTTTTGACCAGTGGTGGTGACGCTCCGGGCATGAACGCAGCAGTTCGTGGCGTAGTTCGTACCGCGTTATCACTTGGCATTGAAGTTTACGGTATTTACGATGGCTACCAAGGCCTTGTTGAGAACCGTATCGTAAAGCTTGACCGTTCAAGCGTGTCTGATGTGATCAACCGTGGTGGTACTTTCTTAGGCTCTGCACGTTTCCCAGAGTTCAAAGACGTTGCTGTTCGTGAGAAAGGTATCGAGAACCTAAAAGAGCACGGTATCGAAGCACTTGTTGTTATCGGTGGTGACGGTTCTTACATGGGTGCTAAGAAGCTAACTGAAATGGGTTACCCATGTATCGGTCTTCCAGGCACAATTGATAACGATATCGCTGGTACTGACTACACAATCGGTTACCTAACAGCGCTTAACACCGTTATCGATTCAATCGACCGTCTACGTGACACGTCTTCTTCTCACCAACGTATTTCTATTGTTGAAATCATGGGCCGTCACTGTGGTGACCTTACGCTTATGTCAGCAATCGCAGGTGGTTGTGAGTACATCATCACTCCAGAGACTGGCCTAGATAAAGAGCAGCTAATCGGCAACATCCAAGATGGCATTGCTAAAGGCAAGAAGCACGCAATCATCGCTCTAACTGAGCTAATGATGGACGCGAACGAACTGGCTAAAGAGATCGAAGCAGCAACGGGTCGTGAAACTCGTGCAACGGTTCTTGGTCACATCCAACGTGGTGGTCGTCCTACTGCGTTTGACCGTGTACTTGCTTCTCGCATGGGTAACTACGCTGTTCACCTTCTTCAAGAAGGTCACGGTGGTCGTTGTGTTGGTATCGAAAAAGAAGAGCTTGTTCACCACGACATCATCGACTGTATCGAGAACATGCAGAACCCAGACCGTTCTGAGCTGTTCCGCGTAGCAGAAGAGTTGTTCTAAGCCACGCCGAGCGTAAGCTTATAGAATTTAAAAACCGCTGATTTATCAGCGGTTTTTTTGTATCTGCTTGCTTAGATTCATAAGTGGCAAGCAACAAAAAAGGTCAACCTAAGTTGACCTTTCATTCAATTTAAACAGTGATGTCTAAATTAAGCTTTTGCTTTAGCTGCTGCTTTAGCGATAGCTGCGAAGCCAGCTGCGTTTAGAGCTGCGCCGCCAACTAGAGCACCGTCGATGTCTGGTTGTGCGAAGTAAGCTTCAGCGTTTTCAGGCTTAACAGAACCACCGTATTGGATGATTACTTGCTCAGCTACTGCTGCGTCTTTTTCTGCGATCATTGCACGGATAGAAGCGTGGATGCGTTGTGCATCTTCAGCTGTTGCTGCTTTACCAGTACCGATAGCCCAGATTGGTTCGTAAGCGATGATTGCGCCGTTTAGAGCTTCAACACCGTAAGCGTCGATAACTGCGTTGATTTGACGTGCACATACTGCTTCAGTTTCGCCTGCTTCGTTTTGCTCGTCAGATTCACCGATACAGAAAACTGGCTTCAGGCCGTTCTCTTGTAGGAATTTGAATTTCTTAGCGATGAACTCGTCTGATTCGTTGTGGTATTCACGACGCTCAGAGTGACCGATGATGATGTGAGTCGCACCGAAGTCTTTCAGCATTTCTGGAGACATGTCGCCAGTGAAAGCACCGCTGTTGTTTAGGTCAGTGTTTTGAGCACCTAGGATGATTTTGTTACCGCCTTCAGCGATTAGACGCTCAGCTAGATCGATGTAAAGTGCTGGTGGAGCTACTGCTACGTCTACACCTTCAACGCCTTCAAGTTCAGCGTTAAGACCAGTTAGCAGCTCAGTTACCATTGCTTTGCTACCGTTAAGTTTCCAGTTACCCATCACTACAGGACGACGCATAGGAATATCTCCGTATTTAATCAATTAATGTAAAAAATCTTCGTAAGAATATAACAGATAAAACGCGTTAGATCATGATTGTGGTCATGTCTTTATGGGATCTTATCGATTGGTCAGAGTAGATACTGACCTTATATCAGTGATCCGACAGACAGAATAATAGCTAACTTCTCGGTTTTTTCATCGTTAGTTGGTATTAAAGGACAAACGTTTGCGTTAACAATAGGAAGTAATAATGCCGAATCTAGTTCTAGAGTACTCAAATTCAGTGGACGAGCGAGTGAATATCCAAGGTTTACTAGAAGATCTTCATCAAGTTACATTAAACTGTGGCTTGTTTGATATTCCGTCTGTGAAATCACGTTCTCTGCGTTGTCATAACTGGCTAGTCGGTGATGAAGAAGACAGTGTGGACTTTATTCATATTAGCTTTGAGTTACTTTCCGGGCGTACCGAAGAACAGAAACGGGAATTGTCACGCTCGTTAATGCAAATCTTACAAGAACAGGCGAGCCATGTTCGAAGCCTAACGGTTAATATTCGCGATATGGATAAAAGCTGTTTTCAGAAAGTGATTAACTGATTCGCTTAAGAAAGTGATAAACGGGCTATTAGCTGCTAACTTTTTGGTAGCATATTAATTTTTTGGGTATTTTTAGATGTCGATGAAAGATTTACTGCTCTCTTTCAAAGGGAGAATTGGTCGTAAGACTTACTGGATGTGGAACATTTTCTACTATGTTGCGATCACCGGTTTTGCCTCTGGTATTTCGGTACTGTTTCCAGCGTACTCTTATATCCTACTACCAATCTTCTTGTTGCTCCTGGTGATTCCAGACTTAGCGGTAACGGCCAAGCGTTGGCATGACCGTAACAAGTCTAACTACTGGCTACTATTGAATGTTCCGTTGGTACTAGGGCGCTTGGCTTCGCCTGCTGCTGCAACAACGGTGGATTCTGTATCACCAATGCACATGGTGGCAACGGTAGCAGCATTAGTGTGTGGTTTATGGATTTTGATTGAATGTGGTTTGTTGAAAGGCACAGAAGGCCGCAACGATTACGGCGAAGATCCAGTATAAGAGTTTTCAGCCGTTAACATAAAGGGAGCATTAGGCTCCCTTTTTGCTTTCTGGAGGTGTCTGAACTAGTACATTTTGGGTTCAGTGTTAGGTCTAAATGGAACCACATTTTCTGGCTGAGGCTCTTCTAAGGTACAGCGCCCTTGGAGTGCGTCTTGGAACTTGCAAACCTGACATCGCAGCTCTTGCATTAGCACGACATTGACGTGGTGAGGGTTTTTACAACGGCTGACGACTAAATCGAGATGGCTTTGTTGAGCGCGAAGTCTGCCTTGCATACTTTCAGAAGCGGAGCAGATCATCTGCTCACACATCTGGTGTTTGAATTGGTTGAATGCTTTAGGATCGTTTTGAGCAAGTTGAACCAGTTCATCAAAAGGGGGCAGTTTCTGCTCTGGTTGTGGATGTGCCATCATTCCTTCCTTAGCATTAAGCATGTTTCATATGCTTTAAGCTTAAGAAAGATTTTTGTATAAATTTTGTCCGATCTTTTGATTTCTCAATATTGAGACAAGATCAATAGCTTAGCGTTAAGCGGTAGCGACAGGTACCAAGGTGTAGGTACAGCGTCGTTCGCCAGCAATAATATGCTCAGTTCGGCTGACATGGCACTCATCTTTTAGTAGCTCGGTGAACACGTTGAGCTCAGATTGACACAAGCTTGGGCAACGAGTCGCCGCCTTACAAATAGGGCAGTGGTTTTCAATCAAGATGTAGTGATCGTCGTGTTCTTTCAGTTCTGCCATGTAGCCTTCTTCTTCACGAAGTTGGGTGAGCTTTTCCAACTTACTGATTAGATTTTCACAATCAGACAGGGCAGATTGATACTGTTTTAAGGTGTGTTGTTCACGCTCGGCAGCGACTTTAGCTAGGCCTTCTTTTCCGAATAGATTCTCTACCGCATCGATGACTTGAATCGTAAGCTCACCATGACGGTCTGAAAACTGACTATGACCGTGCTGAGTAAGAGACCAATGACGAGTCGGACGACCGACTTTCACTTTGACGTCATGAAACGCGAGAATGCCATCATCTTCCAGGCTTTGCAGATGTTGCCTTGCACCCATTGTCGTCATGCCAAACTCTTCTGACAGCTGTTTGGCCGTTACCGTGCCTTGACGCTTAATGGTCTGTAAGATTTTGTCGCTTGTTTTCATACTATCCCTACCTCATGAACCTTACTATTATGAGGCAAGGTGTTTATAAAGCAAACCATTTACTATTTTGACAGTTACTGACCTATCAATCGCAATGGTGAGAACCTGACAGGGCAATAAAACAAAAGGCTGATACTTGGTATCAGCCTTTGAATATTCTGTTTCACTCGATATGAGGATTACAGGATATGACCAACCACTTCTGGGTCTTTGCGCTCTAGGTAGTGGATTGATTTGATGCGGCGAATCGTACGGCAGCGGCCACGGATAAGCAGGGTTTCGGTTGTCGCGATATTGCCTTGACGAGAAATACCTTCTAGCAGGTCACCCTTAGTGATGCCCGTTGCTGAGAATACCACGTTGTCGCTGCGAGCCATGTCTTCCATCTTCAACACGATACCAGCGGTTACGCCCATTTCAGCACAACGCTCTAGCTCAAGTTCACCGTGTTTACGGTTCTCCTCTGTATCGCCTTTCACTTCGTGACGAGGCAGCAGACGACCGTGCATGTCACCGTCTAGCGCGCGAATTACTGCGGCAGAAACTACACCTTCAGGTGCGCCGCCAATGCAGTACATTACGTCGACTTCGCTGTCTGGCATACAGGTTAGGATAGATGCAGCTACATCACCATCTGGCACTGCGAATACACGAACGCCCATCGCTTGCATCTCTGCAATCACTTGATCGTGACGTGGCTTAGCCAGTGTGGTTACTACCAATGTGTCGAGTGTTTTACCCAGAGCCTTAGCAATGTTTACTAGGTTTTCTTTTAACGGTAGAGCTAAGTCGATAGCGCCTTTAGCACCAGGGCCAACTACTAATTTTTCCATGTACATATCAGGCGCTTTTAGGAAGCTACCTTTCTCGCCAGCAGCCAGTACAGCCAATGCATTTGATTGGCCCATTGCTGTCATGCGTGTCCCTTCAATTGGGTCAACTGCGATGTCGACAGCGTCGCCGCCCACACCTACGTTTTCACCGATGTATAGCATAGGCGCATCATCGATTTCGCCTTCACCAATAACAATTTCACCGCTGATTTCGGTTTTGTTTAGTAGGCTACGCATGACTTCTACAGCAGCGCCATCTGCAGCGTTTTTATCGCCACGGCCAAGCCACTTGTAACCAGCCAGTGCTGCACCTTCTGTGACACGAGAGAATGACATTGCTAAATCGCGTTTCATGCGGACTCCAAAATTTTCAAAGGGGGAATAGAAATTTCGCGGCGGATTTTACCATATCCAAAAGGAAACGTTTGCCTTTTTGCTTTTTGCAGATTGCTTTTGATCAATGAGCAGTGAAAAACCACTAATATTCATCAAAATAATTGGTTTGCGAGTGTGGCTGTAAGAATTAACGTCAATATTCGGTAAAAAGCGCTGTTTTTTTCATCGAATGGCGCAAAATATCGAATATATTGAGTGTTTATCCTTGCTCTGCTGAGTAGAATGGGGAAATAAGTGGAGTGAACCTTCACCATCAAATGGATAACTTAAAGGTAGGCCAGAATGTCTTTTGAAGTACTAGAGCAACTAGAAGCAAAAATTCAAACAGCAGTAGATACGATTGCACTTCTTCAAATGGAAGTGGAAGAGCTTAAAGAAGAGAAACAAGCACTAGCAACAGAAGCTGGTGAACTTAAAGCAAGCCGTCAAGAGCTAGAGCAAAAAACTCAGCAGATGCAAGAAGAGCACTCTGCATGGCAAGATCGCATCCGTAACCTTCTTGGCAAAATGGATGAAGTAGAGTAATTCACTCTTCAGATTTAAAAAACGCCCGCTACTCAGTAGCGGGCGTTTCTGTTTGTGTTCTTGGTTATTGTGAGTGACTTATGAGGAGCAAGGGTTACTCGACTTCTTCTTCATCAGCATCGAGATCAAGTTCAACGTCTAAAGGCTCAGCCGAAAGAATAATGCCCGTATTGTCGGCGTAGAGGTAATCTTCCGGTAAGAAGGTTACGCTGCCAAAGTTAACGGGTACATCTAGCTCACCAACACCATCTTGGCTTGCTCCTACAGGAATGGAAGCCAGAGCTTGAATACCTAGGTTCATGTCTTCCAGCTCATCGACTTCGCGAACGCAGCCATACACCACAATACCTTCCCACTCATTGTCTTCGGCAAGTAGGGCCATCTCGGCATCAATCAGTGCTTTACGCAGTGAGCCGCCACCATCGATTAACAACACACGCCCTAGACCGTCTTGCTCTAGCACCGAGCGAATCAAAGCGTTGTCTTCAAAGCACTTTAATGTCGTGATCTGTCCTGCGAAAGAGGCACGTCCACCAAAGTTGCTGAACATTGGCTCCACGACATCAACTTGATCCAAATATATGTCGCACAGTGCTGAAGTGTTGTATTCCATTAGTATACCTTTTGAACAATGAGCTTACTTTGAGTATATCGGTGCTTGATCCCTTTGCAATGATTAGTCTCAATTAACTCAATAGAGTTTGAGCTACGACAACCCCTGCAAACAATAGGTTAGTGACCAGCGAGCATTTCACGATAACAGGCATCATAGGTGCAATTTGAGCGGGTTTTTCTGTTTCCCAAACCGCTTTACCATGTTTGTAGACAATAATAATACTGAGTAAAAACGGCAGGCTGATCCAAACGGGTTTTTCTTGAATCAGTAGGTAAATCGCGAATGAGACAAGTGCACAACCAAGCAGAGCAAAATGGTATTGCTTAGCTTTACGTTGCCCCAAGCGAACCGCCATGGTGCGTTTACCACATTCACTGTCGTTTTCGATATCACGCATGTTGTTGATATTGAGTACTGCAACCGCCATCAATCCACAGCCTAACGCAGGAAGGAACAGGCTTGGTTCAACATGACCAGTGTGTAGGAAGTAAGTACCTGAAACGCCTAATAAGCCAAAGAAGATAAATACCGATAAGTCGCCAAGGCCGATATAACCATAAGGTTTATTACCCACGGTGTAAGCGATAGCAGCAACAATGGCTAATACGCCTAATGCGATGAAAGACAGAATACTTTCAATTGAGGTTAAGGCATGGAAAATCAAAATCAGTCCAGCAATCATGGTAAACACGATGTTGAGGATGATTGCTTGCTTCATGGTTTGAGCCGTCACCGCACCAGATTGCATGGCGCGCATTGGGCCTAAGCGGTTTTCGTTGTCTGTACCTTTTACTGCATCACCGTAGTCATTCGCCAAGTTCGACAAAATCTGTAATAGGGTGGCGGTTAAAAAGGCCAACAGAGCGATCGATAAAGAGAACTGACCGTTGGCGAACGCTAAACTACTTCCTGTAAGAATAGAGACGAGTGCGAGAGGCAGAGTTTTTGGTCGTGCGGCATCAAGCCAAATCATTAGAGATTGTTTCATCGTAAGTCTATTTCGTTGTAAGGACACCTTGATTAGCAGGGCGCCTATATTGTAAGTATTGGTTTCATGCGGTGATTTGAGTATACGCCCATTTTTCAGGTAATAAAAAGCCCACTCGAAAGTGGGCCTTGAATTCGCTTATTAGCTGCTATTTCTTTGAGATAGAGCAATAAGTTAGAGTTTCGTGTGCTACAGGATGAAGCGGCTTAGGTCTTCGTCTTCAACGAATTCACCAAGCTTCGAGTTCACGTAAGCTTCATCGATCACTAGCGTGCTACCAGCTTTGTCTGTTGCATCGAATGAAATCTCATCCATCAAACGCTCCATCACAGTGTGTAGACGACGTGCACCGATGTTCTCAGTGGTTTCGTTTACGCGCCATGCTGCATCAGCGATCTGGTTGATGCCGTCTTCAGTAAACTCAATGTTCACATCTTCCGTCTTCATTAGGGCAATGTATTGCTCTGTCAGAGACGCTTTTGGCTCAGTTAGAATGCGTTTGAAGTCATTCGCTGAAAGCGCTTCAAGTTCTACACGAATTGGTAGACGACCTTGTAGCTCTGGGATCAGGTCTGATGGCTTAGCCACTTGGAATGCACCAGATGTGATGAATAGGATGTGGTCCGTTTTCACCATGCCGTGCTTAGTCGATACTGTGCTACCCTCGATAAGAGGCAGTAGGTCACGTTGAACACCTTCACGAGATACGTCTGGGCCTGAGCTGTCGCCACGCTTACAGATTTTGTCGATCTCATCGATGAATACGATACCGTTGTTTTCAGCGTTGAAGATCGCGTTCTCTTTTAGCTCTTCTTGGTTCACAAGCTTAGCGGCTTCTTCTTCAGTTAGGGCTTTGAATGCGTCTTTGATTTTCATCTTACGCTTTTTCTTGGTGTCGCCAGCTAGGTTTTGGAACATGCCTTGTAGCTGGTTCGTCATCTCTTCCATACCTGGAGGTGACATGATTTCAACGCCCATTTGTGGTGCTGCTACATCGACTTCTATCTCTTTGTCGTCTAGCTTACCTTCACGCAGTTTCTTGCGGAAAATTTGGCGAGTGTTTGAAGAAGTAGAATCTTCGCTTGATTGCTCGTTCTGACCCCAAGCATCGCGTGCAGGTGGTAGTAGGGCATCAAGGATGCGCTCTTCAGCTTGTTCTTCAGCGCGGTATTTTACTTTTTCCATCGCTTGTTGGTGCGTCATCTTGATCGCAACATCCGTTAGGTCGCGGATGATGGTCTCAACTTCTTTACCAACGTAACCAACTTCCGTGAACTTGGTTGCTTCTACTTTGATGAACGGTGCGTTTGCTAGCTTCGCTAGGCGGCGAGCAATCTCGGTTTTACCAACACCAGTTGGGCCGATCATCAGGATGTTCTTTGGTGATACTTCAACACGCAAGCTCTCTTCAAGCTGCATACGACGCCAGCGGTTACGCAGTGCGATAGCCACTGAACGCTTAGCGTTGTCTTGGCCGATAATGTGGCGATTGAGTTCGTGAACAATTTCGCGAGGAGTCATCTCAGACATGGTTTTTCCTTAATTCTTTAATCACTGTCGATACAAGTTTTGGGTAGAAGCGTTTGTTATTCTGGCTTTGGCAGCTCAACAGTGCTTTCTAGCTCTTCAACAGTGTGGTGATGGTTGGTGAACACACAGATATCGCCAGCAATATTCAGCGACTTTTCTGCGATTTCACGTGCATCTAAATCAGTATTTTCTAGTAGTGCCGTAGCCGCTGCTTGAGCGAAGTTACCGCCTGAACCGATAGCGATTAGGTCGTTCTCTGGTTGAACAACATCACCGTTACCTGTGATGATCAGTGAAGCGGTTTCGTCAGCTACCGCTAGTAGTGCTTCTAATTTACGTAGAGCACGGTCACTACGCCAATCCTTCGCTAGCTCAACGGCAGCTTTGGTCAGGTGGCCTTGGTGCATTTGCAGCTTGCTTTCAAATTTTTCGAATAGCGTGAAAGCATCAGCGGTACCGCCAGCAAAACCAGCCAGTACTTTGTCATTGTATAGGCGACGCACTTTACGGGCATTGCCCTTCATTACAGTGTTGCCTAGAGATACTTGTCCATCACCCGCGATGACGACTTTATTATTACGACGTACAGATACAATGGTAGTCACGAGTAGGGCCTCTTAATGTTCTTATCTTTGGGTATAAAAAGTATATGAGGATGGTGCTCGGATAATTCAAGGAATCACAAGTGATGTCGCGCAACTTATCGGTGTAAGTTTAAGAGAAGATAGAAAAAGCGTTGAATAAAAGAAAGCCTCCACAATGGGAGGCTTTCGTTGTTTGTCTTTTTTGCGACTGTTTTACTGGAATTACTCGGTGTCTTTCCAGATAGCGCAAGGCTCGATTTTAGCACGCTGCAGCTTGTGGCGGTCTCGCTCTGCATCACGCTTAAGTTTGTATGGTCCTAGTACCACGCGATACCAGTTGCTGCCATCTTTCTTACGGATTTCACTCGAGATACCTTGGAAGGCGATATCTAACTTACGTGCTTCTGCCTGAGCTGAAGTTTTGTAGGCGCCACATTGCATGATGTAAGGGATCTTCGAGACCTCTTGCTCTTTGGCTTTCACTTCAATTTCGCGACTTGGCAGCGTTTCAACGTAGTCCCACTTCTCTTCTGGAGGTGGCGGAATTACTTTAGCTGGTTTTGGCTTAGGCTTTGGTTTGCTCACTACTGGAGCCGGTGCTGGTGGCTCTGGGTCATTACTCAATAGGTAAAGTCCGTAACCAAACCCGCCAACCAGGAGGATCGCCAAAAGACCACTACGCCATGGTTTACGGCGAGGGGCTTGTTTTTTGGTCGGTTTTTTCGTGCCACGACCACGCTTCACATAATCTCTATTAGCCACAAGACAATTCAGTAGTTGGTAAATCTGCTCTCATGGTAATCCAGATTGCGCGAGGATAATAGTGTAGAAATGGAAGCGGCACATCAAAATGTGCCGCAGATTTATATGGGTATTTTGAAGACTTACATTCGAGGTGGTGCAGTACTGCCTCGAACCACTAGGCTGGCTTCTAGCAGACGCGAACCTGCTTGCACATCGTTGCCTTTTAGTAGGTCTAGCATCATCAACATCGCTTGGCGTCCAATCTCATAACGAGGTTGAGAAATGGTGGTTAGCGGTGGATCGCAGTATTGAGCGAACTGAATATCATCAAAGCCAACAACAGATAAATCTTGAGGCACTCGTAAACCGAGTTTCTTAGCTTCTTGAATCGCACCAATTGCCATCGCATCGTTGTGACAGAAAATAGCGGTTGGCTGCTCTGGTAATGCTAACAGTTGACGAACTGCTTGAGCACCCGCTTCGAAGGTAAAATCACCGATGGTGCTGTAGGCTGGATTCATTGACACGCCAGCACGGCGCAGCGCTTGTTGGTAACCTTGCTGACGGAACTTACATAGGGTTGCTGACATTGGGCCAGAGATTTGAGCGATACGCTTATGACCTAATTGAGCGAGGTAGTTCACGGCTTCAAATGCAGAAGTCAGGTTATCGATGTGTACCGTAGGCAGTTCAAGCTCTGGTGCAAACTCACATGCCATTACCATAGGAGGTAGGTTCTTTTGTTCAGACTTGCTGACATCGAACGGGTGATCGGTGCCTAGCAGTAGCATGCCATCTGCTTGTTTGGTGAAGACGAGATTAACAAACGAAGATTCGCGCTTTTTCTGTTGGCCGCTGTCACCCAGCAGAACGAGGTAATCATTTTCGACAGCAGCATCTTCGATACCACGAATGATTTCTGCGAAATACGGGTCACAGATATCAGGAACGATAGTAATGATGGTTTTTGATTCGTTGCGACGTAAATTTCTAGCTAATGTATTGGGTGAGTATCCAGCTTCAAGTACGGCTGTTTCCACTCGTTTGCGAGTCGAAACTGAGACTTTCTCAGGATTCATCAAAGCTCGTGATACGGTAGCCGTTGAGACGCCTGCTAGCTGGGCAACATCCTTCATTGTCGCCATAAATTAAACCCTCTTTTAAGTTCCTTTGCTGCCTAAGTATCTAAGGCGTGAATAATAAATGTAATCGAATAGATATTATGAAAGTGTTGCTAACACTTTTTTTATTGCAATATTTTATTCGTTTCATCTGCGTAAAGTTACGGCTAGATTAACAAAAATCACATGACTCGTGTGAACTTGCTCACGAGAAATATGAAATATTTGTGAACAAACTTATCATTAGTTTTAACCCGAAGGGGTTTAGCTCAAGTCTTGCGGCTCTATATCGAGCGACCAACGAACTTTTTTCGCGGCGGGTAACATATTAATTGCCGGCTTCGCACTCATTAATAGCTTCTGCATAAGTGAGCGAGTTTGGGTCTGTAAAATCAACTGCCAGCGAGATTTACCTGCTCGCTTCGCAAGTGGCGCAGGGGTAGGGCCTAACACCATGCAATACTGGTCAAACAGTGGGTGTGATTCCAGTGTATGACGAACCTGACGTAAGAACTCTTCCACCAAGCGTGTGTCGTTCGCCTCTGCTCTAAATAGCGTCATAAAGGTGTATGGTGGCAACATCGCTTGTTTACGCTCTGCTAAGGCCGTTTGAGCAAAGTGGTTATAGTCTTTGTGCAGCAGTGCTTGCAGTAATCCATGCTCTGGGTGATGGGTTTGTAAGATCACCTCACCAGGCTTACTCGCACGGCCTGCACGGCCTGCCACTTGAATAAAAAGCTGAGCGAGGCGTTCTGAGGCTCGGAAATCACTGCTGTATAAAGAGCCATCGACATCCAATAACGCCACGAGTGTCACGTCAGGGAAGTGGTGGCCTTTAGCTAACATCTGGGTGCCAATAAGAATTTGGTACTCACCTTTGCGAATCGATTCGAGTGCGCTCTCTAGGCTGCCTTTACGGCGAGTGCTGTCGCGGTCAATACGAATGGTTTTGTATTCTGGGAATAGCTGACCAAGCTGCGCTTCCAACTGTTCGGTACCGACACCCACGGTTACCAAGTTTGCTGAACCACAGCCTTGGCAGTTATGCACAATATGCTGTTGCGAGCCACAATGATGGCAGCGCATTTCATTACTGTATTGGTGATAGGTGTAGTAGGCATCACAGCGCTTACACTCGGCTGTCCAACCACAATCGTGACACATCAATGCTGGAGAAAACCCTCGGCGGTTGAGGAACAGCATCACCTGGTTGCCAGATTTTAGGTGTCGTTGCATCTCAGCGATCAATGATGCAGATAAGCCGCTTTCTAGGTATTCACCTTTTACATCCAACACTTTATTGGTGGTGGGTAGTGCGACACCGGCACGAGAGGTCAGAGTCAGGTGGCTGTACTTACCTATTTGCGCGTTGTGCAGTGTTTCGAAAGCTGGGGTTGCAGAGCCCAATACTACTGGAATCTGCGCTTTGTGCGCACGCATGATCGCCACATCTCGAGCATGGTAGCGCAGGCTATCTTGCTGCTTATATGAGGCGTCGTGTTCTTCATCGACAATAATAATGCCCAAATCGGCAAACGGCGTGAACAGAGCTGAGCGAGTACCAATCACAATGCCGGCAATCTTATCGCGAGCCGATAACCACGCATTTAGGCGCTCTGAATCGTTAAGGCCTGAGTGGATAACCTCAACAGGCACATTGAAGCGTCGCTTAAAGCGGTTGATGGTTTGTGGTGTTAGGCCAATCTCTGGTACCAGCACTAACGCTTGTTTACCTTGGTCGAGAATCGGCTTAATCATATTTAGGTAGACTTCCGTCTTGCCTGAACCCGTGACACCTTCTAACAGGAAGCAACCAAAGCTGTTTTGACTATTTACCGTTGCAATTGCGATGGCTTGCTCTTCGTTGAGCTTAGGTTTGTCTTGGTCGTTTTCGAGGTCGGCTGGCCACGGCTGGCGTTTCGGCTTTTTCTCAACCGATTCAATCCAACCTTTCTCTTCCAGTGTTTTGAGAACAGCGCTGCCTACCTCTTGGTCGATGAACTCTTGATGAGGAACGGCACCGTGCTCCAACATGTGCATGACTTTAGCTTGCTTGACCGCGCGACCAAAGCCTTGCATTAACTGATCTCTGCCTGACGGCGTTAGCTGCCACTCAACCAAAGTTGCGAAGTCTGCCGCTTTGCCTTTGCGTAAAGCACTGGGTAGGGCATTGGCAAAGGTTTCGCCAAGTGGGTATTGATAGAACTGACTGCACCACGTTAATAGTGAGTAGACAGAGTCCGGCCAAACCGGCTGGTTATCTAGCAACGCTTTAATCGGTTTGAGTTTGTCTAGTTCGAATTCTGATTCGTTAACCAGAGCCGTGACAATCCCAGTTAAGGTTTGTCGTCCAAAAGGCACAGAGACTCGACCACCAATAATCGGAAATAGGTGGCTTGGAATCTTGTAATCGAACTGCTTGTCGAGTGGGACAGGCAGCGCCACACGGGCAATCATTGGACGCATAAAGGGACGGCTTTATCTGAGTTGACGAGAGCGAACAGTCTAAAGGATAAGGCGGTTAAATTCGAGAAACAGTTTGGCTGACAAGGGGAAGTGAGTGCCTGAAAGTCGCTGCCGCCAAAGAATTTCAATAGATGAAGAAAATAATATCAATATTGGCGAAAAATGTATCAAATCAGTTGATCCTACTTCACAGATTCATTACTATACTGCGCCTTAAAGGTATGGCTTCGTCGCGCTTTAGTGATGAGCGGTGTCTTTATTTCTTTTTTAAACTACGTGTGGTGTGCGGCTTAGAATCGTATAGCGACACGGCCTACTTGAGGTTATCCCATGAAAGCTGGAATCCACCCAGAATACAAAGCAGTTACTGCTACTTGTTCTTGCGGCAACACTTTTGAGTTCAACTCAACGCTAGCAAAAGAATCAATCCACCTAGACGTATGTGACAAATGTCACCCGTTCTACACTGGTAAGCAACGTATCGTAGATACAGGCGGCCGTGTTGATCGCTTCAACAAGCGTTTCGGTGCTCTTTCTAGCAAGAAGTAATTCTCGCTATTTAGACATAAAAAGGACACTTCGGTGTCCTTTTTTGTTGCCTGAAATTTGAGAAAATACAGACTTTCCCCTCAAGCTTTCATTCTCTCCTACACCAAGCAGCTTGCCTCTATATTGAAGGGTAATTCTTCGCTTATTACTCATCACTGCAAATCCGCTCGAAAGTTCAACAAGCGATAGTAATTTCAACTGCTCACTGGTCTTATTAGTAGTGAAATCTCGTTTTTTAATGAGACAGAGGCCTTTACCACCTAGGAACTTTGAAGTACATCCATTAACATGAACAAGATCCCCCTAATAATAATATCCTAGGAACCTACACCTATGTCTGAAGACAGCCGCCAAGATCAATCCTCTCAAGAATTATCACCTCAAGAACAATTCCGTCAGCAAGCTCTTGATTATCATGAGTTCCCAATTCCAGGCAAAATTGCCATTGAGCTGACGAAGCCTGCAAACTCTGCAGAAGACCTAGCACTTGCTTACAGCCCAGGCGTGGCTGAGCCAGTTCGTGAGATCGCACAGAACGTAGATAACGTTTACAAGTACACAGGTAAAGGCAACATGGTTGCAGTTATCTCTAACGGTACAGCGATTCTTGGCCTAGGTAACCTTGGTCCAATTGCTTCTAAACCAGTTATGGAAGGTAAAGCGCTACTGTTTAAGCGTTTCGCTGGTTTAGATTCTATCGATATTGAAGTAAAACACCGCACAATCGATGAGTTTGTCGATACGGTTGCGAATATCGCAGATACATTCGGTGGTATTAACCTAGAAGACATCAAAGCACCTGACTGTTTTGAGATTGAACGTCGTCTGATTGAGCGTTGTGATGTACCTGTATTCCACGATGACCAACACGGTACTGCGATCGTAACAGCAGCAGGTATGCTGAACGCGATCGAGCTTCAAGGTAAGAAGCTAGAAGAGTGTAAGATCGTTTGTTTGGGTGCTGGCGCAGCAGCGGTTGCTTGTATGGAACTACTGATTAAGTGTGGCGCTCAGCGTGAGAAGATCTACATGCTTGACCGTAAAGGTGTGATCCACACTCGTCGTGATGATCTAAACGAATACAAAGAGCTATTCGCAAACAACACAGATAAGCGTACGCTTGAAGATGTTATCGAAGGTGCTGATCTATTCTTGGGCGTATCTGGTCCTAACCTGCTTCCAGCTGAAGCACTAACGCTGATGGCTGATAAGCCAGTTGTGTTTGCATGTTCAAACCCAGATCCAGAGATCAAGCCAGAGCTTGCTCACGAAGTTCGTTCTGACCTTATTATGGGTACAGGCCGCAGTGATTACCCTAACCAAGTAAACAACGTACTTTGTTTCCCATTCATTTTCCGTGGTGCACTTGATGTGCGTGCAAGCGAAATCAATGACGAAATGAAGCTAGCAGCGGTTAAAGCCATTCGTGAACTGGCGAAAGAAGAAGTGCCAGCGGAAGTATTAAAAGCAGCGGGTGAGACGTCACTTGAGTTCGGTAAGGGTTACATCATTCCTAAGCCAATGGACCCACGTTTACTTCCTCGCGTAGCGAAAGCAGTAGCAGAAGCGGCCGTTGAATCTGGCGTTGCGCGTATCGAGATGCCTGCTAACTACATGGCATAGAAGCATATGGCATAGCGACTGGATGGAGTAGTCGCTTGTTATAGCGGTTGCTCCATAGAGCACAAATAATAAAAAACCGACTCATCTGGAGTCGGTTTTTTTATGTCTTATTCACAGAACACTGATAAGACGAATCAGTAATGTGAACATTCAGCTAAAGCGAATCAATATTGAAGGCAGTGACTGAGTTATTGTTATTCTTCGTCAAACGCTTCGAACTCGATGCCCATCTCTGTCATCAGTTTTTTCACTTCAGCAGGAATATCATCTGGGCGGTCTTTACGAAGGTCTTCATCTGTTGGCAGTGGTTGGCCTGTGTACGCATGTAGAAAAGCTTCACACAGTAGCTCACTGTTTGTTGCATGGCGCAGGTTGTTGATCTGGCGGCGAGTACGCTCGTCAGTAAGCACCTTTAGCACTTTTAAAGGGATAGAAACTGTAATCTTCTTTACTTGTTCGCTTTTCTTTCCATGCTCAGCATATGGGCTTATGTATTCACCATTCCAGTCGGCCATTGCGTACCTTCATCACTTTAGTTGTTAGATTAAATTAATAGTGGTGATTTTAGCGGGATTTACCGCCATAAGCAAAGACATATAGACGTCTAGAAGTGTTGACGTCTCACGTTTATGAAAGTAAAGTGAATAACATATATCTAACACAGCCGCAAAATGCCGACAAGCAGCTGTGACTCTCAGACGCAAAACTTGTAAGGAAGCACCTATGAGCAGCCGGAAGCCAGCAACAATCGCAGTACGTACTGGTATCGAGTCAGACACGCAACACCATGCCGTTGTCCCACCTATTTATCTTTCGACTAACTATGGGTTTCCCGCTTTTGGTGAAGTGCCAAAGTACGATTACACCCGTTCAGGTAACCCAAACCGCGGTTTATTAGAAACGGCACTGTTTGAGCTTGAATCGGGCAAAGGTGCAGTGGTTACTAACTGCGGTACTTCTGCACTTAACTTATGGGTTTCCGCTTTCTTAGGCAGTGATGATCTGATTGTCGCACCACACGACTGCTATGGTGGTACTTACCGTCTGTTTAACACTCGCTCACTAAAAGGTGACTTCAAAGTTCTGTTTGTTGATCAATCGGATCAAGCGGCACTGGATGCGGCGATCGCGCTTAAGCCAAAGTTGATCTTAATTGAAACACCATCGAATCCTTTAGTTCGTGTGGTTGATATTGCAGAAACTTGTCGTAAAGCGAAAGAGGTTGGTGCCCTGGTTGCTGTCGACAATACGTTTTTGACACCAGTGTTCCAAAAGCCTTTAGAGCTGGGTGCGGATTTTGTTATCCACTCAACGACTAAATACATCAACGGACATTCAGATGTGATTGGTGGTGTGGTGATCACTAAAACAGAAGAGCACGCTGAAGAGCTAGCATGGTGGGGTAACTGTATTGGTGCGACCGGCACACCATTTGATAGCTACATGACGCTACGTGGCATTCGTACGTTAGGTGCTCGTATGCGAGTTCACGAAGAGAGTTCACGTGAAATTCTGGCGTCTCTGCAGCAGCAAGATCTCGTTGGTACTATTTACCACCCAAGCCTTCCTGAACACCCAGGTCATGATATCGCGAAGAAGCAGCAGTCTGGCTTTGGTTCAATGCTGAGTTTTGAGTTTGCGGGCTCATTCGAGGCGCTTAAGTACTTTGTCGATAAGTTAGAGCTGTTCTCTTTGGCGGAGTCGCTGGGCGGTGTTGAAAGCTTGATTTGTCACCCTGCGTCGATGACGCACCGTGCGATGGGTGAAGAAGCACTGGCAGAAGCAGGCGTTTCTCAACAGTTGCTGCGTCTTTCTGTTGGCCTTGAAGATGCTGAAGATTTGATTGATGACCTCAAGCAAGCGTTTGAAAAAACACAAGGCTTTATCGCTGAAGGGGAGGGGTAACAATGGCAACCTTTCGCCAGCTACATAAATTTGGTGGTAGCAGTTTAGCAGACCCTGAGTGTTACTTACGCGTGGTCAACATTCTTAGAGAGTATTCATCAGCAACAGACTTAGTGGTTGTTTCGGCAGCAGGCAAAACCACTAACCGTTTGATTGAGTTTGTAGAAGCGCTTGATAAAGATGGGCGTATTGCTCATGAGTGCCTACAAACCCTTCGTCAGTTCCAGCTTGAACTGATTGAAGCACTGCTTGAAGGTGAGCCTGCAGAGCAACTTACGGCTACTATCCAACAAGAATTTACCGCTTTGGGCGAGCTAACGGCTCCTCTAAGCGAAGCACAAAAAGCGCAAGTCCTAGGTCACGGTGAAGTTTGGTCTTCACGTCTGTTAGCTGCTTTGTTGTGCCAACATGATTTACAAGCTGTCGCACAAGATGCTCGTGCTTTCTTACGTGCAGAAGTGGGCGCTCAGCCTGAAGTGGATCGTGCTCGTTCTTATCCTCTGATTAAAGAAGCGTTAGCGCAACATGCCCATTGTCGTGTGGTGATTACCGGCTTTATGGCGCAAAACACTGAAGGTGAAACCGTATTACTTGGTCGCAATGGTTCAGACTATTCAGCAACCGTGATTGGCGCTTTAGCTGAAGTGGATCGCGTAACGATTTGGAGTGATGTAGCAGGCGTATACAGTGCTGACCCTCGCTTGGTGTCGGATGCGTGTTTACTGCCTCTACTTCGTCTTGATGAAGCAAGTGAACTCGCTCGTCTTGCCGCACCTGTGCTTCATAGCCGCACACTACAGCCAGTCGCGCAAAGTGCGATGGATCTGAGCTTGCGTTGCAGCTATCAGCCAGAATCTGGTTCGACTCAAATTGAGCGTGTTCTGGCATCGGGTCGCGGTGCAAAAATCATAACCTCTCTGGATGAAGTGCTTATCGTGCAACTGACGTTTGGTCACGGGCACGATTTCGACCGCTTAGAAAGTGAAGTGCTTGAAGGGCTTAAGCGTGCTCAACTAGAGCCGCTGGCCTATGAGCTTGAACCGGATCAACACTGCTTGCGCCTTGCCTACACGGAAGAGATCGCTGGTGGTGCGCTGGAATATCTCCAAGATCACGCGATTGAAGCTGAGATTAAGCTTAAAGAGGGCTTCTCTCTTATTGCTGCTGTAGGTGCGGGCGTAACGAAGAACCCGAACCACTGCTACGGTTTTTATCAGCAGCTAAAGAGTTCATCGGTTGAGTTTATCTCTGAAGCGAACTCTGGTCTGAGTTTAGTGGCAGTGATTCGTAAGAGTGAAACATCGAGCCTAGTGAAGGGCATTCACTCTCAACTATTCCAAGCGCAGAAGCGTGTTGCGATTGCCTTGTGTGGTAAGGGTAACATTGGTTCAAGCTGGTTAAGCCTGTTTGCTGAGCAAAAGGCTGAGCTCGAAAAGCGTCGCGGAATGAACTTTGAATTGGTTGCTGTGGTTGATAGCCAAACCTATTGGTTCGACGACCAAGGTATCGATGCAATCTCTGTCGGTGAGCGCTTTGATGACGAAGCGATTGCTAACAATGGAAACGACTGGCTGGAGCGTTTAGGCTCTATTCAGGGCTACGACGAAGCTGTGGTTTTGGATGTTACTGCCAGCCAAGCTCTTGCAGAAAAGTATCTACAGATTGCTCAGCAAGGCATTCACTTGATCTCGGCGAACAAGGTGGCAGGCTCCGCATCAAGCGAGTATTACCATCAGGTTCAAGATGCGTTTGCTAAGATCAGCCGTCACTGGTTGTACAACGCGACCGTTGGTGCGGGCTTACCAATTAACCACACGGTACGTGACCTACGTGAAAGTGGCGACGATATTATTGCGCTGTCGGGTATCTTCTCAGGCACTTTGTCTTGGTTGTTCCAGCAGTTTGATGGCACGGTGCCGTTCAGCGAGCTGGTGGATTTAGCATGGCAACAAGGCCTGACAGAACCAGACCCTCGTGCTGACCTCGATGGTTCAGATGTGATGCGTAAGTTGGTGATTCTGGCTCGTGAGTCGGGCTTAGATATCGAACCTGAAAACGTAAAAGTGGAATCACTGGTCCCTGAGGAGCTGCAAGACCTATCGGTGGATGACTTCTTTGACAAAGCTTCTGTGCTGAGTGAGGAGTTGGCTGAGCGTTTGAAGAAAG
>NZ_MCYD01000628.1:0-480 GCF_002876325.1 Vibrio sp. 10N.261.52.A1 | reverse complement strand
CTGAGCGTTTGAAGAAAGCGCATTCTCAGCAAAAGGTACTACGTTACGTCGCGCGTTTAGAGAAGAACGGCAAAGCAACCGTAGGTGTTGAAGCGTTATCGAAAGAGCACGCTCTGGCGAACTTGCTGCCTTGCGATAATATCTTTGCGATTGAGAGTAAATGGTACAAAGATAACCCATTGGTTATTCGTGGCCCAGGTGCTGGACGTGAAGTGACGGCTGGTGCAATTCAGTCTGATTTGAACCGAATGTCGAGCCTGTTCTAATACTCAAATCATTTGCTATGGCACTTAAATAGCATACTATTCACTAAGATAAATAAGGCTGAAAGCACGATGTGTTTCTCAGCCTTTTTTCTTCCTTATTTCTGCTTTGCGACCCATCTAACGACTTGAGTTTTACTCACGATCTACTTGAAAAAAATTCATAATGGATCTGTTGACATTAAATCGTATTCAATACATTCTGTGGACATATAGA
>NZ_MCYD01000627.1:0-1262 GCF_002876325.1 Vibrio sp. 10N.261.52.A1 | reverse complement strand
TGAAGTGGTCAAGTAAAACTGGCCACAGTTTTATAAGGGAACCAGAACTGTCGTTCTGACTCATTTGGGGTTAATCCACCGTTATATTGATGTGGACGATGCTGGTTGTAATAGCCAACTAGGTAATCAGTTATTGCTTGCTGTGCCTCTGTAAAACTTCTATAGCCATTCTTTGGTACCCATTCCGTCTTCAAGCTTCTGAACACTCGCTCCATAGGACTGTTATCCCAACAGTTCCCACGACGACTCATACTCTGAGTAATTCGATATCTCCATAGTAACTGGCGATACTTCTTACTCGTATAGTGGCAACCTTGATCCGAGTGGAACATGACACCAGACGGCTTTCTACGGCTCTCATAGGCCATGGTCAACGCCTTGCTGGTCAATGCGCTATCTGGTGAGTTAGACATCGCCCAACCGATGATTTTTCGTGCGAACAAGTCAATAACAACCGCAAGATAAGACCATCTCTGTCCCGTCCAGATGTAGGTCACATCGCCGCACCAGACTTGATTCGGTTCAGTTACCGCGAACTGACGATTTAATCGATTGGGTATATGAACATGTTCCTGTTGTGTTTTTTTGTACGCATGTTTCGGTAGCTGGCAACTGACTAAGTCTAGTTCTTTCATAAACTTACTCGCTCGATAACGACTAAGTGGAATGCCTCTCGCTGTTACTATATCTGCAATGGTTCTCGCCCCAGCGGAACCATTGCTCAGCTCATAAGCTCGGCGAACTTCGGCACGAACAAGCACACGCTCTGACGACAGAGATTTATCTCTATTTGCCCAATAACGATAGCTACTGCGATGAACCCCGAACACTTCACAAAGCCGTTTTACAGCATAACTCTTCTTGAGTTTCTCGATTATCGAGAACCGTTCAGGGAGTCTGACATCAAGAGAGCCGTAGCCTTTTTTAGAATTTCCTTTTCTTCTTCAATACGCTTGATTTTCTTTTTAAGGTCGCGGATTTCTCTTTGCTCTGGAGTCAATGGTGATGCACTTGGTGCTTTACCAGCTCTTTCCGCTTTGAGTTGCCTCACCCAGCTTTCTAGAGTGGTTTTTCCTATGCCCATTGCTTCGCAGGTTTCTTTGTAAGTCCGCCCCTGGTCAAGCACCAACTGAGCGCATTCAAGCTTAAATTCTGAGTTAAAAGTGCGTCTTTCACGCTTAGTCATAATGTCACCTGTTTTAGTATCGAGATGATCATACATCACCTCTTAATCAGGTGGCCAAATTCACTATGCCACTACA
>NZ_MCYD01000626.1:0-9647 GCF_002876325.1 Vibrio sp. 10N.261.52.A1 | reverse complement strand
TAGATATATTACTCAAAATTGGGTTCTACCTTGAACTTAGTCACAATTTTGGGTAGCATTCGCGCACTTATCTTTTCGACACTTAGCTATTGCCGCTCTTTTTCATCACTGTTTAGCTACGCAATACACTCGTGTCGGTAAATCCATTTTAAGCATAGCTGAGCACACATGTTCGAATTCCCACAATTTTCTAAGCACTCTGTAAAGAATGACGTACTGTCAGGCCTTACCGTAGCACTTGCTCTGGTACCTGAAGCTGTAGCATTCGCCTTTGTTGCTGGCGTTGACCCAATGGTTGGTCTGTACGCAGCATTCATCGTAGGTCTTATCACTTCAATCTTCGGTGGCCGCCCAGGCATGATTTCTGGTGCGACTGGCGCGATGGCTGTTGTAATGGTAAGCCTAGTTGCAACTCATGGTGTTCAATACTTATTCGCTGCAATTATGCTAGCTGGTCTTCTGCAAATTGCAGCGGGTGTCTTCAAGCTAGGTAAGTTTATCCGCATCGTTCCACACCCAGTAATGATTGGTTTCGTGAACGGCTTGGCTATCGTTATTTTCCTAGCTCAGCTTGGTCAATTCAAAGCACCGGATCTAACAGGTGCATTAACTTGGCTACCGAGCGACCAGATGACTTTGATGTTAGGCCTAGTGGCACTAACTATGGCGATCATCCACTTCCTACCAAAACTGACGACTGCAGTACCATCTTCATTGGTTGCTATCGTAACGGTGACGGCATTGGTTGTAGGTCTTGATCTTGAAACTCGTACTGTTGTTGATTTCCTACGTACTATGTCTGGTGACGAAGCAGCAACGCTGGCGGGTTCTCTACCGACCTTCTCTATTCCAGCAGTACCGTTTAACCTAGAAACGCTATACATCATCCTGCCTTACGCAGTGATCCTTGCAGCAATTGGTCTAATCGAATCGCTACTAACGCTAACAGTACTAGACGAGATGACAAACACTCGTGGTCAATCTAACCGTGAATGTGTTGGTCAAGGCATGGCTAACGTGACGTGTTCAGTATTTGGCGCGATGGGTGGTTGTGCGATGATTGGTCAGTCAATGATCAACGTAAACTCTGGTGGCCGTGGTCGTCTATCGGGCATCGTTGCTGCTGTGGCATTGCTAATGTTCATCCTATTCGGTTCAGCACTTATCGAAATGATTCCTCTAGCAGCACTTGTGGGTGTAATGTTCATGGTTGTTATTGGTACATTCGAATGGGCAACCTTCAAGCTTGCACGTCGCGTACCTAAGCAAGACTTCTTCGTTATCGTTCTTGTTACGGTTGTGACAGTAATGACTGACCTAGCGGTTGCTGTATTTGTGGGTGTTATTGCATCTGCACTGATGTTTGCATGGCAGCATGCTAAGCACATCTACGCGGATACTTGCATCAACGAAGCGGGTTCAAAAGAGTACAAAGTAAACGGTCCAATCTTCTTCGGTTCAACAGCGAACTTCCTTGAGTTATTTGACGCTCATGAAGATCCACAAGATGTAATTGTTGATTTCGCGAACTCTCGCGTAACCGACCACTCTGCTATTGAAGCAATTGATACCATTGCTGAGCGTTACGCAGCACAAGGTAAAACGCTGCACCTTCGTCACCTAAGCCAAGACTGTGTTGCTATGCTGCACAAAGCAGGTAGCTTAGTAGAAGCAAACGTAGCAGAAGATCCAATCTACAAAGTAATGTCTAAGTAATCTTAAACATCACTTTACGTTAGATATAGAAAGGCCGACATTCAATGTCGGCCTTTTTTATACTTCGCGTGCAAGCGTTCTACTGCTTTTATATCCTCGATATCAAATCGACCTTAATATCGCTTCGCTAGATTCTTCGATTAAATCCAAAACCAGTTCGAACCCATCACCCTCTCCATAATACGGATCAGGAACCTCTTGATACTGCGATTCACCAAAGCTTAGAAACAACGCCAGTTTATATTGCAAGTGTGCCGGACATTGGCTCATTAAGTCGGTCAAGTTAGCTCTATCTGCTGCGAGTATTAAGTCAAACTCTTCAAAATCATTTGCGACGACTTTTCGTGAAGTAATGCCTTTAAAGCTATAACCTCGCTTCTCTCCGGCCGCTTTAGAGCGCGAGTCTGGTGGGTTACCTTGATGGAAACCAATCGTCCCTGCAGAGTCGACTAGAACATCAATATTGAACTGCTGTGCCTTCTTTCGTAATACCGCTTCACCTGTTGGCGAGCGACAAATATTCCCCATACAAACCACGAGTATCTTTTTCATCCGTAATCACCTGTTCTTCCGATGGTTTTTGCTATCGTTAAGTTAGGCTATGATAGGCGCAATCACAACTTAAAAGGATTTGTTATGTCGACTGAAGACAACAAAGAACAACGTCATAAAGCAAGACAACAGAAAGTAAAAGAACAAGTCGATGCTCGTGTCGCTGCAGCACAAGAAGTAAAGGGCCTGTTACTGGTCATCACTGGTAATGGTAAAGGCAAATCGACCTCTGGCTTTGGCACCATAACTCGCGCAGTAGGCCACGGTAAGAAATGTGCGGTTGCTCAGTTTGTTAAAGGCACTTGGGATAACGGCGAAAAGAATGTCCTGCAAAAGCTAGATGTTGAATTTCAGGTGATGGGCACTGGCTTTACCTGGGAAACGCAAAACAAAGCACAAGATATCGAAGCGGCACAACGCGTATGGACAGAGTGTAAACGCATGCTGGCTGACGAATCGATTGATGTGATTCTGTTTGATGAGCTGACTTACATGGTGAGCTACGGTTACATTGAACTAGATGAAGTCGTTGAAGCGCTTAACAACCGTCCGAAGATGCAATCAGTGATCATTACAGGCCGTGGCGCGCACCGCACACTGACTGAAATGGCAGACACCGTATCAGAGGTACGCAACGTGAAGCACGCTTTCGAATCTGGTGTTAAAGCGCTACAAGGCGTTGACTGGTAATCACCTTCAACCAGAGCTCCCGGACTCGGTCATTCTTCCCTCTCGAGGATGACAACCACTAGGCCGTTATGCCCTTGAGCAAAGGACGACTGCCTATAGTCATTCTCTAGAGCGAGGGACGAGTATCATAGGGAATCTCTCTTGAGTATTACCTATGCAAAAATAAAAAGCGCCATTCCTACAATAGGAATGGCGCTTGTTTATATTTAGCGAGAACCGTTAATTAAAGAAACCTTTCAATAAACCATCTACGGCTTCTTTGGTCTTCTCATCTTTAATCTTGTCCGTTAGCTTGTTAACACCACGGTCAATCTCTTTCTGTGCTTTTTGCTTCAATACATCATCAAAAACAAGTGCAAATTTCGGGTCAGCCCATTGGCCTGTCACCTTAATCGGAATCGTCACATCTTTCAGGTCATCAATACTCTTACCGCCCTGACCTTCCAATGAGCCAACAATCGATGTTCTTACTAAGAAGTCTACCGTTTCATTGATGAAGTTAGCTTTACCTTGACCTGTCACGCGAAGTAATGGTGATTGTGCCGACAAGTCGTTCGTTGAAACCCAACCTTTATCAACCTTAAGCGTCGCTTTCATCGCACTAAAATCAGTTTTTTTAGCTTCATTTGTGCTTTCAACTTTTTCGCCTTTGATCTTCGCGTAATTCTCACGAATCAGTTGTGCAACATTAATGCCGTTAACCGCACCATCTTCAAAGTTAATCGCGATAGTACCAACTAGGTTCTTTTTGATTCCTGTTGCTGTAAGACTCTTACCTTTCACATTAACATCGATATTACCCGTACCTTCAAGCATATCGTTACCGGCAACATCAACCAATAATGGCTGAACTTTCACACCTTTAATTCTCTTCTTAGCAGTGTAAGTCGCCGGTGTTTTACGAGCGTCTAGTTTCGCTGTCGCAGAGATAGAACCTTGGTAAAGGTTTGATGTGAATGAAGTCAATTCAGCAACACCGCGGTTAACAGAGAATGCCGTTTTAACATTCTGCATTTTCGCATTGTTTGCTTTGAACTTATCGATCGTGATATCACCTTTCACATCAAGCGTTTTCAACGCAGATAGGTCAGGTTCAACTTCTTTCGCTGGTGCTGAGCTGCCTGACTTTGACGTTGAGCCACCAGCAGAACCAGAAGGCGCCGTGCTCGCGGTTTCTGTTGAACTACCTAAACCTAGGAACTCGTCTAAATCAATATTCGGGCTATGAAGCGAGAAACGAACCTTTGGTATATCTGACAGAGTAACGTCGGCTTTACCGTCTAATGCAATAGAGTTAGCTTGTAGCTTCTCTAGCACAAAGCTCAAATGGCTCTTCGTTAGATCAAAGCTAAGATCAGACAACATATCGACTTTCATTGGTGACTGAGGAAGCGTGTCACCCTTGAACGTAGAGTCTAACGTTAACTTGTTCAATGTCACTTTTGAAATTGCTTTATCAACCGTCAGCTCACCGCCACCTTTCAGGTCTAAATCTAGACCAGCCGCTTTACCAACCACAGCGTAAGTCAGTTGGTTAACCTTATCGAACTCAAACGTATCTAAACCAAGCTTTACGGAGTCAATTGACGTCGTTGGGTCATTAAACTTAGCGTTTAGGTCGATATTACGTAGCGCATAGCTTGCAAAGCCTTCAGCAAGTTTGAACTCAGCGCTACCGTTGGCTGAGAATTTTTGCTGGTTGTTCTCACCAGACGCAGCAAAAGTTGCCGTAGTCCACGTGTCTACTGCGAACTCAGATAGGTTCAAAGACACATCGTAGAGCTTAGTGAAAGAACCGGCTTGCTTGTCGTCCATTTCAAATAGTGCGTTTGAAATGGTTACGCCTGCTAGATTAATCGTCCAGCCAGATGTCTCTGCTGCGCTTTGCTCTTGTGGAGCCTGCGCAGGCTCAGACGTTGTCTCAGCAGCTGGCGCCGACGAATCAGATGTAGATGCTTGCGTCAGCGCATCAATATTTTTACGGCCATCTTTAAGCGTTTCTAAGTAGAATTCAGCGCCATCTAGAGTGATGTTGCCGATCTCTAGTTGGTTGCTAAATAGCGGAGTAACCGAAACGTCAACGCCAACGGTATCAACCTTAAATAGGTTAGGTTGCGTAAAACCTTCAGGGTTGCGTAATTCAGTTTGACCAAGTTCGAAGCCAATAGATGGGAAGAATTGCCAGCTGATATCACCCTCGATTACTAGCTCAAGGCCGGTGTGCTTCTGGGCTTGTTCGACAATTAATGGCTTAAATTGGTTGGGATTCACTAACAGTACTAGTGCCAAAATTGCTGCAACAACAATAAACACTGGCACAGCTATGAAAATGAGTAGTTTCTTCATCCGCATATTCCTTGCTTAGATTCCAAAAGAAAGTGGCACTATAAAAGTGCCACTGATTCGGTAAAAAATAAAGCTAAGTGAGTCACTTAGGCAAAACTTTTATTCGATTAAGACTTCAACAACTTCGCAATGTGCGCTTTTAGTACATCAATCGCGATACGGTTTTTACCACCACGAGGAACGATGATGTCTGCATGTTGTTTTGAAGGCTCGATAAACTGCATGAACATTGGACGTACTGTTTCTTGGTATTGCTTTAGTACTGTATCCATTGTGCGACCACGCTCTTCAACGTCGCGCTTAACACGGCGTAGTAGACAGATGTCTAGTGGTGTATCCATGAACACACTTGCGTGCATTAGGTTACGAAGACGTGGGTCTGTTAATAGCAGAATACCTTCTAAAATGATCACTTTCTTAGGAGTAAGTGTAGTCGTTTCAGAAGTACGTGTGTGTTCTGTGTAGCTGTACTCTGGTACTTCTACAGCATTGCCGCTCATCAGCTGCTGTAAATGCTCACATAACAGATCATGGTCCAGTGCATTTGGGTGATCGTAGTTAGTTTTAACACGCTCTTCCATACTCAAGTGGCTTTGGTCGCTGTAATAGCAATCTTCCGTGATAACACCAATTTGATGGTCGCCTACTTTTTCGCGCAGCTCATTATAAATCGTACTAGCAATCAGACTTTTTCCTGAAGCTGAAGCGCCAGCGATACCTACGATGACACATTGATTATTATCAGACATTATTTTGCACCCGATATGGTTTGGTGGTGGGAATAGATAAACCGCCTGATTATAGGGGCTAAAGCACCGAGATTCTAGTCGCCATTTTAGCAAATTGCAGTCAAATTAATGATCTCAATACATTTACTTGAGGCAATCGTTTGCTTTCAAATAACTTGCCTACAACTATTTGCACAGGCTTGCCAACTACCTAACCAAAAAACGATAGTTGTGCAAAAACCACGGGCTGTTTATCTAAACCACTCATTATCTATACCGCGTTGAGGTTCGCGCTTACTATTCAACCATAGAAAAGTTGATCGCTTCTGGTCGCGCTTTACCCGTCCAAAACATTTTAGCCGCGACATTTTCAGCAAGCTCAAGGTAGTGACGTGTATGTTCGCTATCAGGGCGACGCACTACCGTCGGGCAACCGGCATCGATGTCTTCGCGAACATCAATATGCAGTGGGATTTGCGCTAAGATATCGAGGTAGAACTCTTCAGACATAGCCTCTGCGCCACCAGCGCCAAAGATATGCTCTTTCTCACCACAGTGACTACATATATGGTAGCTCATGTTTTCAACTAAGCCTGCTACAGGCACACTCACTTTATCGAACATAGCAACACCTTTACGTGCGTCTGCTAAAGCCAGGTCTTGAGGAGTAGTCACAACCACCGCACCGGTTACTGGGATCTGCTGAGATAGAGTTAACTGGATATCACCTGTGCCCGGTGGCATATCGATAACCAGGTAATCCAATTCTGGCCATACCGTTTCATTCACAAGCTGACCTAGCGCTTTGGCCGCCATTGGACCACGCCAAATAGCAGCGTCATCTTTCGATACAAGGTAGCCAATTGAATGCGTGAAAATACCGTGCGCTTCGATTGGCATCATCCACTTATTGTTTTGCACTTCTGGCTTCGCATCTAGTTGTCCTAGCATCATGGGAACCGATGGGCCGTAGATGTCCGCATCCAATAAACCGACTTTTGAGCCTGACTTAGATAAAGCCAGCGCAAGGTTAACTGAAGTCGTTGATTTACCCACCCCGCCCTTGGCAGAAGTGACGGCAATAATATTCTTCACACCTTTCAGTGGTGTTGAGACCATCGTTTCAAGTGCCGACGGCTTAACCTTCACTTCAAATTGAAAAGCATTCACAAGCTTTTGTTCAATCTGAGCGTTAATCCAATTTTCAAGATCAACAGCAAGCTGATTCGCAGCGAAAGGCAAAGTAATAACAAACGATCCACGAGGATCAACAGAGACAATATTTTGGTGTAGCGCCCACTCTGGGATGAGGATTGGTGACTCAAACTCATTCAACCATGAACAGAAATCTTGCTTCGAAGTAAAGTTACGCATTGGGGCTCCTTTTTTTATTTATGCTATCACCCACGAGATGAAGACTGAACCCCTAAAAAACTAGGGGAATCCTTTGTCTGATACCTTGGCGTATCACACGTTATAAAGTAGTATTACCAATCAAATTTATACCTATCAAAAAAGCGAATTATTAAGTATGGCAACTGATCCAAGACAACTTTTGGTAACTTGTGCGCTTCCGTACGCTAACGGCTCTATTCACCTTGGCCATATGCTTGAGCATATCCAAGCTGATATCTGGGTTCGATACCAGCGTCTGCGTGGTAACACTGTAAACTTCATCTGTGCTGACGATGCTCACGGCACGCCAATTATGCTTAAAGCTCAACAGATGGGTATCACGCCAGAAGAGATGATCGCTGCTGTTAGTGAAGAGCACCAAAAAGACTTCGCTGGCTTTGATATCAGCTTTGATAACTACCACAGCACACACAGCGACGAGAACCGTGAACTGGCTTCTCACATCTACCTAGAACTTAAAAAGAACGGTTTCATTTCTAGCCGTACTATTTCTCAGCTTTTCGACCCTGAGAAAGAGATGTTCTTACCAGACCGTTTCGTAAAAGGTACTTGCCCTAAGTGTAAGTCAGAAGACCAGTACGGTGATAACTGTGATAACTGTGGTGAGACATACAGCCCAACTGAGCTAATCGATCCTAAGTCAGCAGTTTCTGGCGCAACTCCAGTAATGAAAGACTCTGAGCACTTCTTCTTCGATCTACCTCAGTTTGAAAGCATGCTAAAAGAGTGGACACGTTCTGGCTCACTGCAAGCTGAAACAGCAAACAAAATGCAAGAGTGGTTCGAGTCTGGTCTACAACAGTGGGACATCTCTCGTGATGCACCATACTTTGGCTTCGAGATCCCAGGCGAAAAAGACAAGTTCTTCTACGTATGGCTAGATGCACCAATCGGCTACATGGGCTCATTCAAGAACCTATGTGACAAGCGCGACGATCTAGACTTTAACGAGTACTGGAAGAAAGATAGCACCGCTGAGCTTTACCACTTCATCGGTAAAGACATCGTTTACTTCCACAGCCTATTCTGGCCTGCAATGCTAGAAGGTTCTGGCTTCCGTAAGCCAAACAACGTATTCGTACACGGCTACGTGACTGTAAACGGCGCGAAGATGTCTAAGTCTAAAGGTACTTTCATTAAAGCAAGTACGTACCTAAATCACCTAGACCCTGAATGTCTACGTTACTACTACGCTGCGAAACTAAACAGCCGTATCGATGACCTTGACCTTAACCTTGAAGACTTCACTCAACGTGTAAACGCTGACGTAGTAAACAAGATTGTTAACTTAGCTTCTCGTAACGCTGGCTTCATCACTAAGCGCTTCGAAGGCAAGCTAGCCGCTGAATTTGCAGAACCAGAGCTATACAACGAATTCGTTGCTGCTGCAGAGCGTATCGGTGAGCTATACGAAACGCGTGAATTCAGCCGTGCTATCCGTGAGATCACTGCACTAGCAGATAAAGCGAACCAGTACATCGACGAAAAAGCACCTTGGGTTCTTGCAAAAGAAGAAGGTAAAGAGAAAGAGCTTCAAGAAGTTTCTTCTGTTGGTATCAACCTATTCCGCGTCCTAATGGCTTACCTGAAACCAGTGATGCCTGAACTTGCGGCTCGCACTGAAGCTTTCCTAAACGAAGAGCTGACGTGGGAAGGTGTTGCTACTCCACTAACTGATCACGAAATCACTAAGTTCAAAGCGCTATTTAGCCGTATTGATCCTAAGAAAGTGGAAGCGATGATTGAGTCTTCTAAAGAAGACGCAGCAGCAGAAATGGCAGCTAAAGAGAAAGCGGAAGCTGAGAAAGAAAAAGCAAGCCAAACTGAGCTAGACAAAGAGCCAATCGCTGAAGAGATTGAATTTGACGCTTTCGCAGCGGTTGATATGCGTATTGCTCGTATCATCTCATGTGAAGAAGTGCCAAAAGCGAACAAACTACTGAAGTTCCAACTGGACATCGGTGGTGAGACTCGCCAAGTATTCTCTGGCATCAAGTCAGCATACAAACCTGAAGAGCTAGAAGGCAAACTAACTGTTATGGTTGCAAACCTAAAACCTCGTAAGATGAAGTTTGGTATGTCTGAAGGCATGATCCTAGCAGCGGGCCCTGGCGGCAGCGACCTATGGATCCTTGAGCCACACGAAGGTGCTCAACCGGGTATGCGTGTAATGTAATTCTGGCGTCTGTCAGATAAAGC
>NZ_MCYD01000625.1:6980-8751 GCF_002876325.1 Vibrio sp. 10N.261.52.A1 | reverse complement strand
ATCAATCTGTGTGGACACTTATCGTGAATATCTTCGTATAAGGAGGTGATCCAGCCCCAGGTTCCCCTAGGGCTACCTTGTTACGACTTCACCCCAGTCATGAACCACAAAGTGGTGAGCGTCCTCCCCGAAAGGTTAAACTACCCACTTCTTTTGCAGCCCACTCCCATGGTGTGACGGGCGGTGTGTACAAGGCCCGGGAACGTATTCACCGTAGCATTCTGATCTACGATTACTAGCGATTCCGACTTCATGGAGTCGAGTTGCAGACTCCAATCCGGACTACGACGCACTTTTTGGGATTCGCTCACTCTCGCAAGTTCGCCGCCCTCTGTATGCGCCATTGTAGCACGTGTGTAGCCCTACTCGTAAGGGCCATGATGACTTGACGTCGTCCCCACCTTCCTCCGGTTTATCACCGGCAGTCTCCCTGGAGTTCCCGACATTACTCGCTGGCAAACAAGGATAAGGGTTGCGCTCGTTGCGGGACTTAACCCAACATTTCACAACACGAGCTGACGACAGCCATGCAGCACCTGTCTCAGAGCTCCCGAAGGCACACCTGCGTCTCCGCTGGCTTCTCTGGATGTCAAGAGTAGGTAAGGTTCTTCGCGTTGCATCGAATTAAACCACATGCTCCACCGCTTGTGCGGGCCCCCGTCAATTCATTTGAGTTTTAATCTTGCGACCGTACTCCCCAGGCGGTCTACTTAACGCGTTAGCTCCGAAAGCCACGGCTCAAGGCCACAACCTCCAAGTAGACATCGTTTACGGCGTGGACTACCAGGGTATCTAATCCTGTTTGCTCCCCACGCTTTCGCATCTGAGTGTCAGTATCTGTCCAGGGGGCCGCCTTCGCCACTGGTATTCCTTCAGATCTCTACGCATTTCACCGCTACACCTGAAATTCTACCCCCCTCTACAGTACTCTAGTTCACCAGTTTCAAATGCAGTTCCGAGGTTGAGCCCCGGGCTTTCACATCTGACTTAATGAACCACCTGCATGCGCTTTACGCCCAGTAATTCCGATTAACGCTCGCACCCTCCGTATTACCGCGGCTGCTGGCACGGAGTTAGCCGGTGCTTCTTCTGTTGCTAACGTCAAGAGATGCCGCTATTAACGACACCCCCTTCCTCACAACTGAAAGTACTTTACAACCCGAAGGCCTTCTTCATACACGCGGCATGGCTGCATCAGGCTTTCGCCCATTGTGCAATATTCCCCACTGCTGCCTCCCGTAGGAGTCTGGACCGTGTCTCAGTTCCAGTGTGGCTGATCATCCTCTCAGACCAGCTAGGGATCGTCGCCTTGGTGAGCCATTACCTCACCAACTAGCTAATCCCACCTAGGCATATCTTGACGCGAGAGGCCCGAAGGTCCCCCTCTTTGGCCCGTAGGCATTATGCGGTATTAGCCATCGTTTCCAATGGTTATCCCCCACATCAAGGCAATTTCCTAGGCATTACTCACCCGTCCGCCGCTCGACGCCCTTAACGTTCCCCGAAGGTTCAGATAACTCGTTTCCGCTCGACTTGCATGTGTTAGGCCTGCCGCCAGCGTTCAATCTGAGCCATGATCAAACTCTTCAATTTAAGATTTTGTCGACTCAATGAATACTGACTTCAAAACTACAAAAAGTAATTCTAAAGCTATTACCATTCCAACAGAATGATAATGAATTGACTGTGCCGAATCTTACGATTCGAATTGGTCACTCAGTTCATTGAAATCAAGTTGAAACCGAAGTTTCATTTTTTGATATTCATCAAC
>NZ_MCYD01000625.1:1099-6418 GCF_002876325.1 Vibrio sp. 10N.261.52.A1 | reverse complement strand
TACTGACTTCAAAACTACTGTGTAATTTTAAAGCTATTACCATTCCAACAGAATGATAATGAATTGACTGTGCCGATAATAAATTATCGATTGGTCACTCAGTTCATTGAAATCATTTTGATTCCGAAGAATCTGTTTTATCTAACGATAAAACGTTTTGATATTCATCAACGAGTGCCCACACAGATTGATAGGTTTAAATTGTTAAAGAGCTTCTCTTCATTGTGACTTGCGTCACTTCGTAAGAGGCGGCCATTCTAGCGACTTAATTCTCAGTGTCAAACACTTATTTGGAATTAATTTCTACTTTCTAAAAGTAGGAGTGAATTATCACTCAAAGCTAGTTGCCTTTACTAACATTCTTCGCTGAAGCCTTGTGGCGTCTGCCGTGTCAGTGAGGCGGAATTATAGAGACGCCGCTCATATTGGCAAGCATTAAATGCATTTTTTATTGAAAAAAGAGGTTAAACGAAGACATTTCAACCAAGGGCTTATTTGTACCACTTTAAGCCCAACTTTCGAACAAATTACTCACAACACCCTGTGGATAACTACTCACCACTATCAAAGAAGTAAGACAATCGGGACCTAGGGTTTAGGTACTCTCTTACTTGTTCAGGTAGCTTGTTGGGATTAACCGCATTAACGATTTTTATATCTTTAGCAAGCAGGTCGATTACCGGAGCTTGTGTTCTGGGCACGCTAGGGTCATACGTCAGCACATTGGGATAAAGCATATGCTTGGCATTTACCGAAATAACAATACCAATTGAATCATTGGAGAGCTGAACCACGGTTCCTGGCGGGTACACTCCCATGAACTTAACCAATAGACTTAAGTTGTCTTGGCTATATAGGTGTTTGCAGTTCTTATATAAGTGAGAAAGCGATAAATAAGGGATCATTGGCGGTGACTGTGTTTTACCATGGCACAAGTTATCGAATGCATTGGCAACTGCTACTATCTTGGCAAACTCATCAATCTCTTCTTCCTTTAAGCCTTCTGGGTAACCAGAGCCATCATTCATCTCATGATGCTGAGCAATTACCTTTTTAGCTGTTTCAGGAAAATCATCTATTGCAGAAACGATATCCGCACCATACTTAGTATGGAGCTTTAAATAGTTCTCTTCTGGCACCGTCAATGCGCTCTGCTTTCTTAATATAGCGACAGGTATTTTGATTTTGCCCACGTCATGGAATAACGCAGCAAAAGAGAGGTCTTTCAGTTGTTGTGTGTTGTAGCCTTTAGCTTTGCCGATCATCATGGCAACAACAGCAACATTTAATGTGTGGAAGTAGATATCTTCAAAGTCAGCTTTACCATTCATTAGGTGGAGTGTGACGTTATCATCACATACTAATGTTTCGACAATATCATCAACGAGAGATTTCACCTCTCCTACCGCATCCAAAGGACGATTGCGAATTTTGGTCATGACTGAGCGCATTCGAGCAAGTGAACGCTCAAACTCTTTCTCACAGTTACTCACTCTGCGTCGGTAAGAACTTAAAGTTTCAATGCGATCATGCTTTTCTTGCCACATTTTTTCAGCTTCAAGACTAACCTGTAAGTCATCACCTGATTCCAACTCAACCATATGGTTAACCGGCAAAGGTGAAGTATCACTTTGATTAAGGTTTATATAGACGTGTTTGATGCCAAGGTGTCGAATGATCTTAACCTGAGCATCGTCTTTTATTTTAAAGCTATTGAATAGAAACGGGTGTTCATTCCACTTGACGGGAAGTCGTATATGTAGACCGGGCTGAATGCGATCTACGGTAATTTTTATGCTGCCCATTTTTATATATAACGTTGATTAATAATCCCTATTTATAATTCTAATAAAACCAAGCAGCAATTTCACTATCCTATTTCACAGGTTCAGTTTAAAGAGTCGCAATGCACCATCCATCTTATACCGAACTTATCTTCAACTTTGCCAAACCTAGCGCCCCAAAACGTGTCTGCAAGCGGCGTCATGATTCGCCCACCCTGTGTTAGTTTTTCAAAGATCTGCTCTTGGGTCGCGGTATCATCTGTAACAAGAGAAAGTGCAAGGTTGTTCCCTTCAAGTTCTTTAGCTTTAACCCCATCAGACATCATCAGCTTCATACCAAAGGCTTCGAATTCAGCATGCATGATCCAATCAGGCTGCGCTCCCTCTATTACCTGTGGAGCATCACTAAAGAGTTGTTTCGATAAGACCACTCCACCAAAGCATTTATGATAAAAATCCAACGCCTCGCTACAACGACCATCGAAAAATAAGTAAGGGGTTACTGTCAGCATATCTTTCTCCTCTATTGCTACTTTAAACATAGACAATAGAAACAAGAATTACAGGTAACAGGCTGATTTCAGATGATTAATTTATTGAAGGTTATTACTACGATGGGAATTGATGAGATTTATGAATGAAACATCAAGATCTGACTGATTCGTAACTTGCATCCGAGCCAACAAGCTGGATTTCAAATTCACAAACGCTCAAAACGACGAAAGGTCGCTATAAAAGCGACCTTTCTATTTATGGTACCGGTTTAGGCGGACTGATTGGACAGGCATTCCTGCCGCTACCACGAAGGCAGCGCTTTACAGACTCCAGACACAACAAAGCCCCGACTTTCGTCGAGGCTCTGTCTTGGAATATGGTACCGGTAGGCGGACTTGAACCGCCACGCCCGAAGGCAACGGATTTTGAATCCGTCGTGTATACCAATTTCACCATACCGGCATTATCGTGGGCATTGCCCTGTCGATGTTTGGCATTATACGTAAGCAAGCTGATGTGGCAAGCATAAAAACTTGAATTCACGTGTGTTTGCCGATAATTTCGCCACTAAGTCATAAGCTGTGCGTCATGTCTCTTTTCACGCTCTGCCTTAAACTATATTCTGACGCCTAAATTTTTGAAGAAGTAATAACACCATGACATCTACCAACACACTGCCACCAGCTGGAATGATGCGCCGATTCGGAGCTTTGTTCTATGACGCTCTTATCGTGATCGCTATTGAAATGATGGCAGCTGGCGTCATTATCGCTTTACTGCATGCGCTTATGGCTCTTGGCATTTTTGACCACAGTGGTTATGCCGATGTCAGTGACTTCCTAACCAATCACCCTATCTGGAGCCCAGTTTACACATTTTATCTAGTGGCAGTTTGGGTTTACTTCTTTGTGTTCTTCTGGACTCGAGCTGGTCAAACTCTGGGAATGAGAGCGTGGAAACTTCGCGTTCAGAACAAAGATGGCTCTGCGATTACTGTCACTCAAGCTCTAATTCGCTTAGGAACTTCTGGTTTTGGTCTAGCCAATCTGTGCGTTCCATTAGATCCTCAAAAGCGTGGCTTTCACGATATCTGGGCAAAAACAGAAGTGGTTGTGTTACCTCAAGCGCGATAGTATTTCTAAACAGCTTCAATCAAGATCAAAAAAGGAAGGCGTTATGCCTTCCTTTTGTATTTATAATTTCCGCCTCAAGAGCATCACGGCTATTCCGAGGAATACCACACTTGGGGCTATAGCACCAAAGGCCGGTGGTATCTGATACACCAAGCTCACAGGGCCAAAGAACTCACTGGATATATAGAAGGTAAAGCCTGCGATAACACCAGATAGGATTCTTGCCCCCATGGTCACGCTACGCAATGGACCAAAGATAAACGACAGTGCCATCAACATCATCACCGCGATCGAGATTGGCTGGGTTATCTTTCTCCACAACGCCAGTTCGTAACGAGCAGCATCTTGTTCTGACGCTTTCAAGTAAGATACGTAATCATACAACCCACTCAATGACAGCTCTTCTGGTTTAACCGTCACGATTGCAAGCTTGTCTGGTGCGAGTGATGTTTTCCAAGTGTATGTGGGCAAATTCTCTTTCGTTATCTGCAGTTCATTTTCAAACGAAGTGACGACAACATCTTTCATCGTCCAAACGTTGTCTCCAACGTAATCGACTTCTTTAGAATAGATAGCGGTTTTCAGAGCCTTGTTTTCATCAAAGCGCCACATGTTCATGCCATATAGCTTGTCATCGTCGATTTTGACAATAAAGATGAAATCATTGACATCACGAGCCCAGACACCGCTTTGCGTGGAGATGATATTCCCCCCTGCAATCGATATGGTTCTTAAGTCACGAGCCATCTTTTGTGCTTGAGGTGCACCCCACTGCCCTAATAGCGTCACCACTATCATTAATGGAATCGCAGTCTTAAGTACCGACAAACCGATATCAAGTTTAGAGAAGCCCGCCGCCTGCATTACTACTAGCTCAGAGCTCGCCGCAAGCATACCCAATCCAATCAACGCACCAAGCAAGGCTGCCATTGGGAAAAACATTTCGATATCACGCGGGATACTTAACAAAACAAAGTACAGAGCTTGGAGGAGATCGTAGGTACCACGACCCACTTTTCTCAACTGCTCCACATACTTGATTATCCCTGAGAGGCCAACAAACGTCACCAATACCAGTGACGTGGTTGCGATGATGGTTCTGCCTATATATAAATCGAGAATCTTAAACACGGCTTAAGCCAACCTCTTATTCTTGAATTTTTCTTTCAAACGCCTTACTGGCACGCTATCCGTAAAGTTTGCACCAATCGCGACAATTAACAACAGCGCATTGATTGGCCACATGCCGACTACTGCAGGGATAGTGCCCTCTTCTATTGCTGATTTGGTTGCACTGATTGCCAAGAAGTAAGTCAGGTAAATCAATATTGCAGGACCAATCTTAGCGAAGCGTCCCTGCCTTGGGTTTACCGCCGAGAGTGGCACAACAAGCATGGTCAACAACGGAATACAGAGTACCAATGAAATTCGCCATTGCAATTCAGCTTTTGCGCTTTTGTTTGGATTACCGACAAGGTCAAGTGTCGGAATCGCTTCCCAATCACGACCTTTCTTCTCGACTTCTCGCTGGCCAATCAAGCCTTCATACTCTTCGAAGTGTGTCACCATATAATCAAGACGAGTTGGGACACCTTCATGACGAGTACCATCGTACATCACGATAACTTGGCGACCGTCGCTGAGCTCTTTTACATCGCCCGACTTCGAATACATCACACTTGGAAGCACAGAATCACGTGGACGCATTTGAGCAACGAACACGTTTTCTAGCTTATTACCGTCGATATCATCGATGAACACCACTGACGAACCATCTGGCGTTCCTTCAAATTTTCCCTTTGGTAGCAAATCAACACTGTTCTCTGCTGCCACTTCCTCATACATCTGTTCAACCTTGTCTTGCGACCAAGGGGACAACCAGAATGAGTTAAAAGCGGCAACCGATG
>NZ_MCYD01000625.1:0-366 GCF_002876325.1 Vibrio sp. 10N.261.52.A1 | reverse complement strand
AAAGCGGCAACCGATGCAGTAATCAAAGCTAAGTACAGTGCCGATTGAATCAGGAATTTGTTACCGATACCGGTCGCGTTCATGACCACTATTTCACTTTCAGCGTAAAGACGACCAAAAGTAAGCAAAATACCAATATAGATACTGAGCGGAAGCATCAATAAGCCCATCGCTGGCATATTTAGACTAACGATCGACAAGATTAGACTCGCAGGGATAGCACCATCAGAGGCGTCCGCTAACACACTGATGAATTTTTGGCTGAGAAACACGAGAAAGAGAACAAAAAAGATCGCAAATTGGCTCTTGATTGTCTCGCGGATCAAATATCTAACAATAATCACGCTCAAATTACCTATACAAAAC
>NZ_MCYD01000624.1:0-13048 GCF_002876325.1 Vibrio sp. 10N.261.52.A1 | reverse complement strand
GACGTTGAACGTCTTGTGGGTCGCGGCAAGATGCGATGACATGAAAGCCGCGTTTGTGAAGTGCGTGAGCACAGGTGTAGCCAATGCCAGTTGAGCAACCAGTGATGAGAATCGACTTGTTCACACTTAATCCTTTGTAAGAGCTTCTTTGCTCTTAGAGTAAAGAATTAGTCTTGATGTTGTAACAAGTTTTTTAATGCAGGCTCGATTCTTGAGTAACTGAATATAAAGCCCATCTCAGTTAACTTCTTAGGCTTGGAACGAATGCTATCGAACAGTAGGCAGGACGACTCGCCCATTAGTAGCGACATCGCCCATTTGGGGGTGAATAAGAAATGTGGGCGACGCAATTGTTTCGCGAGGGTGCTACTGAACTGCTTGTTGGTCACAGGGTGCGGAGCGCACATGTTGAATTCACCTTGAGCGTGGGGGAGTGACAACAAGTGATTGATGGCTCTGACCATGTCGAGCATGTGAATCCAGGGCATGTACTGTTTACCTGACCCTAATGGACCACCAACACCAAGCTTGTAAGGCATCAGCATCTTTTTGAGTGCGCCACCGTTTTCACCCAAAACAATCCCTGTTCTTAATAGGATAACGCGAGTGTTCTCTGATTCGGCTCGTTTAGCAATTTCTTCCCAGTGAGCACAAACTTTATGAGGGAAGCTCTCATCTTCGACTTGCAGTGATTCATCAAATGGGTGTTGTTGCTGGTCGCCATAGTAGCCGACGGCAGATCCGCTGATAAAGACTTCAGGTGGTGTTGTGCTTGCTTGAATGAGTTCGACGATCTTCTCTGTGATCAGCCAGCGGCTGCTACAGATTCTCTCTTTTTGCTCATCACTCCAGCGTTTGTCCGCTATTGGTTCACCTGCGAGGTTAATCACCGCATCAAAATCGTTGAGGTCATTCAGCTCATCAAGGGATTGGATGTAATGAAGGTTGTTTTGGTTCAGGTGGCTTAGGCATTGTCTCGCTTTTTCAGGGTTTCGCGTGAGCAATGTGACGTCGTCAGTGTTCAAGCTCTTGATCAATTCAGAGCCAATAAATCCAGTACCACCAGTTAACAATATCTTCATACCAATCTCCTTATTAAACATAATTATAGACATGGCTTGTTTTTAGTCGCCAACCAATACGAAAAAATCACTATAACGATCAGTTGGTTTCAATCGTGTGATACCTAAATGGCCGCACCAACAATTGGTTAAACAGTGAAATTTAATTCATTAGTTTAGATATGTGTATCGTTATCACAGTTAAGAGATTTTACTCGCATATGTTACCAACTGCGTAATGTTTATCACATTAGCAATAATAAGGATTTGCCATGATTACTACGGATAGATAATCAAACGTAATTATTGGCTATAGGGAGTTGCGATGACGGCAGTGCTAGCTTTGTTTCGAGCTATGTTAGGTAGCCTTCGTGATCTATTGCCTATTGTTGCGGTGATCGCTTTTTTCCAGCTTGCTGTTTTGCAAGAGCCGCTTCCGCATCTGTTGTCTATTTTGGCGGGTTTAGTGCTGGTGGTCTTTGGGCTCACATTCTTTATCTTCGGGCTTGAAATGGGGCTGTTCCCGATTGGCGAATCTATGGCTCAAGCTTTTGCCCGCAAAGGAAGTGTGTTCTGGTTACTGACTTTTGCTTTTTGCCTGGGCTTTGGAACAACCATAGCGGAGCCTGCTTTAACTGCGGTGGCGGCAGAAGCAGCAGAAGTGGCAGCCGAGGGCGGTGTAATACCTAATTCTAATGATGAAATGGAAGAATACGCCGACGGCCTGCGTTTCACCGTTGCATTGTCAGTAGGTATCGCAATATTGCTTGGTGTACTTCGGATCCTAAAAGGTTGGCCAATCCAATACATGATAATCGGTGGTTACATCGGAGTGGTGGTGCTCACTGCTTTTGCACCCGAAAATATCATCGGGATCGCGTATGACTCTGGCGGCGTGACTACATCAACCATCACTGTTCCTTTGGTGACGGCATTAGGTGTAGGGTTGGCCTCGGCTATTAAAGGTCGTAATCCCATGATTGATGGCTTTGGGTTGATCGCGTTTGCTTCACTGTTGCCGATGATGTTTGTCATGGTCTATGGAATGGTGGTGACATGATCAGTGCTCAACAGTTTATCGACACCTTTCTCGGCACTGTGATGGATGTGATTCCGATTGCGGTGATCATCTTTGGTTTTCAATTAGCGGTGCTACGTAGGCCAGTCAACAACCTGCCCAAAGTCTTGATAGGGTTCTTTTACGTCATTCTTGGTTTGTCTCTTTTCTTGATGGGGCTAGAGCTTGCTTTATTTCCTTTAGGCGAAACCATGGCGATGCAATTGACGGAGCCGACTTTTCTTTCCGAATTTAAAATCAGTTCAGGCATAGCCCTGGCATGGTTTGATTATTACTGGGTTTATCTTTTTGCATTTTGTATCGGCTTTAGTACCACGATAGCTGAGCCTTCGTTAATAGCGGTTGCGATTAAAGCGAATCAAGTCTCTGGTGGCAGTATCAGTGTTAACGGGCTGAGGATTGCCGTGGCATTAGGCGTTGCAATCGGTATCTCGCTGGGCTGCTATCGGATTGTGGCTGGTGACCCTATTCATTATTACATCATTGTTGGTTACGTCGTTGTGGTGATCCAAACCTTTTATGCTCCCAAACTGATTGTGCCTTTGGCTTATGATTCGGGTGGTGTCACCACATCGACGGTGACGGTGCCATTGGTAACAGCGTTGGGTCTTGGACTTGCCTCTACCGTACCTGGGAGAAACCCGGTGATCGATGGCTTTGGGTTGATCGCTTTTGCTAGCTTATTTCCGATTATTTCAGTGATGGGCTATGCCCAGATAACACAATGGTTAAACCGTTTACACACCTCTAAGGAGAGTAAAGATGCGCTTTAAATTGATCTTAGCGTTTGTTGAAGAGAGTAAGACTGACATCGTGCTCGATGCGGCGCGTGATGCAGGCGCGACGGGGGCTACCGTGATCAATAATGCTAGAGGGCAAGGGCTAAACCAAAAACGTACCTTCTTTGGTTTGACGCTTGAGGTACAAAAAGATGTGCTGCTGTTTGTCGTTGAAGAGCACTTAGCACGACACATTTTAGAGACCATCGGCAAAGTTGGCGAGTTCGACCAAGAATCAGGGCAAGGAATAGCAGTACAAATCGATATTGAAGATGCGGTTGGGGTTGCACATCAAGTCGAGACATTAACTAAAGTTGTGGAGGATGAGCTATGAGTACCAGTGACAAAATCCGGGTTGGCGATGTAATGGCCAATACCTATGTGATTATTGATGGCTTAACCACAGTGTTAGCGGCTATAGAAATGGCGAAAAAGCACAAAGTAAAAGCGATCATCGTGGATAAGCGTCATGAAGATGATGAGTACGGGATTGTGTTGATGAACGACATTGCCAAAAAAGTCTTAGCCAAAAATCGCTCTCCTGAACGCACCAATATTTATGAAATCATGACTAAGCCCGCGTTAAGCGTGTCTGCCGAAATGAATGTGAAGTATTGTGCACGCTTGTTTGAACGCTTTGGTATTAGCCGCGCTCCTGTGGTCCGTGATAATAAGATTGTCGGTATGGTTAGTTACAATAATATTGTTATCAACGGTATGGTGAGAGATGACGTTTAGCCGTTAGGTACGTACAATAGGCCCATAAATTTTATGGAGAAGTACGTGTGAAATTATTTTTTGCTTCAGACCTACACGGTTCGCTACCAGCAACAGAAAAGGTATTAGAGCTATACCAAGCTTCGGGTGCCCAATATTTAATCCTACTGGGTGACATTCTGAATCATGGCCCTAGAAATCCGATTCCAGAGGGTTACAACCCGCCTGCTGTTGCAGACAAGCTGAACGAGTTCTCCCAAGAGATCATTGCTGTCCGTGGTAACTGCGACAGCGAAGTCGATCAGATGTTGCTCTCTTTCCCAATGATGATGGATTACTCATGGGTGTTACTAGAATCAGGCCAACGTATCTTCTTAACTCACGGTCACCTATATAACACAACGAAACGACCAGCACTGAAAGCGGGTGATATCATTGCTCATGGCCATACCCATATCCCAGTTGCTGAGTACCAAGATGACATCTTCATTTTTAACCCTAGCTCGGTGACGTTCCCACGGGAAGGGCATGCAGCAAGCTATGGTATCTACGAGAATGGTACCTTCAAAGTGATCAGCCTTGACGGCGATGTACTGGTTAGCGGCCAGCTTTAAATCATAGAACTCGCCGTCATGGGTTTATTTTGAATCCACGTGTCCGAGGTCTCTGTCTGGAGCAATGATGTTTCTCACTCTTTGCTTCAGAACTTTCGCTTCAGGAAAGCCGCCGTCCGCTTTTCTTTCCCATATCTGTATCCCATTGCAAAAGATCTCAAATCGTCCACCGGTATCTGGGTGTAAACTGACTTGTTCAATCTCTTCGCTGAAGGTATGAAGCAGCTCCTGACACAACCAACTTGAGCGAAGCATCCAATTACATTGACGGCAGTAGTGCATCGCTATTGTTGCTTTTGCCACGGTAGGGTTGTTTTGATCTAACTCTGTATTCATAGATAACCTTGATAATTCTAAAGTAATAGTTTGATGCCGACGGCAAACGTCAATATTTCGAAAGCCGTTTTGACGAGTTGATTACTCGAGCGGTTTGCCAGAACAGCGCCTAAGCTCCCACCAATGAATGAACTCAGCAGTAATATGGGTAACCATACCCAGTATATTGGTGCACCCGCTTGAACAATGGCAATACCACCGATGCCATTCCAGAACAAACCGACACATATCATGGTTAATGCGACGGCTTGTTTATAAGTAAAACCAAACCAACGAACCAGAAATAGGGTAACTAACAGACCGGACCCTGCTGTGAGCGAACCGTTAATTATACCAATGAGTGCAAGCCCAATCCCGCCAACTATCCAGCCTTTCATATCTCGGTTTTTAAGTTGTTCTTCTTGCCCCAGCTGTTTCTTTAAGCGTGAGTAAACGCCCAGGGCTAAGATCATTGCGCCAAGCAGTTTTTGTGCAATGGCATCTGGGATCATGAGTACGATATTCGCGCCAACGACCACTCCGATGCTGCCGACGATAATCAGGTAGATACAAATTCTCCAGCTTAACGTGCCACCCTTGATATGGGTATATGCGGCGCCTAAGCCGAGAGCGACGCTAGCGACTTTGTGGGTAGCCAGTGCAACTGAAAAGGGTAGCCCTAGAAAGATGAGTAGTGGGAACTGTAGAAGCCCAGCACCGCCACCTGATAAGGAGGCAAGTGTGTTGGCGGTTAATGAGCCAAAGAATAAGGCGAGTGAGTTTATCCAATCCATAGAGTTTTTATCTTGAGTTTAAGATAACAAAAAGGGGCTTCATGCCCCTTGTTAGGTTTATCGTTGAATGGTATTCATCCATCGATATGTCGTAAATAGCTATCCAATGTTAGTTTGAAAACAATACGGTAGAACCGTGATTTAAGCTAGTCAGTAGCAGTGCTTTCGGGTTAACAATATCGATGCGACGACTTTGCTCTGCATCCATCTTGATTACTTGAGTAATAAGCTCTAGTTGCTCTTGAGAGAAGTCTTGGCGCTGAGCCGATGTTACATCTTTAAACTCAGTTGGCGAAACCAGTAGGTAGTTGTCGTTGATATCCCACTGACCCGTCTCTGAAATGTTGATTACGTTAGCTGGTGCGGTTTGTGTGCCGTATAGCCTAACCACCGACATTCTCAGATAAGTGCCGTTCGGTAGATACTTAGCATTTGATGACAGCTCAACTCTACGCAGTGGGCCGATTGAATCCGCTTGCTTGGTATCACTGATCAGCGTCACCATTTTTGATTGCCACTCATGTGAGGTAAGTAGGCGCTCTACTTTTGCGTCACTACCCCAATACAACCAACCACTTAGAAAAGCAGAAAGAACCAGTAAGATAATAGATACTTTTAATTTCATGTTACTGGCCACCTTTACAAATGTCGTCTACATCCGACTGGTTTGCATAAATTCTTAGAGTAATGTTTTCGCTAGAGTATTCTTGCGGGTGAATGTAGTTGAGGGCTAGGTTGTTGGTTTGCCCACCTGTCGCAATCACTTCGGTTGGTTTCAGTATGCCAGTGTGATTAGTGTTGTAGCTTAGTACACACTTCTCAATAGCAGGCAGCCAGCTCGTAAGGTCTGGATGATTAATTGGTGACTGAACTTTCACACCATCAACCTCTGCTAATGTTCGGAATTCAGATTCCGCTGGATTAGTAAAGGTGAGCACCATAATTGGCATCATGACTGCGGCAAACAGCAAACCAAGGATTAACCACTTGTTACTGTTCTTTGTGTCTGTAGCTGGTGGTACTTGCTGCGGCTCAACGGAAACGGTGGTTTCTTGAACTTTAGATACAGGCTCTGGCAGGCGAGTATCAGAAACAACGTCTTCCGCCACAGATGCCGTTGCAAACGTTAAGCTTGGTTCTACGTCATTTTCGGCAATTTCAACTGCAGCAGGTTGGTCGTTTGATGAAAGTGGCGCTGAGCGTTCAACGGTTGCGATAAATTGATAACCGCGTTTAGGCACAGTCTTAACGAACTCTGGAGATTTTGTTGAATCTTTCAGCATTTTACGTAGTGTTGAAACGGCTTGAGTTAGGCTTGAGTCATCAACCTCAAAACCTTGATCACGCCAAACATATTCATGTAATTCATTACGAGTGATAACTTCATTGGGTCTTTCCGACAGCATCAGGAGAATGCGGCTTTCATTACTGCCAAGGCGTACGACTTCGCCGTCGCTCATTTGGTCAACAAGTGAGTTGCTGTTTGGATCGAATACGAACCGCTGCGCGAGAATAAACTTTGTGCCGATATTGCTCATTGAATTCTTCTACTTTGGGTTATTTTGAGTGCGAAATAGACAAATCTGAGGTGAAATTTATTCAAATCTTCACCAAATCATGACTTCTTTTATGTTCTTTTATATTTATGAGGCTCAAGGATAATAAAAACAGATCAAAAAAACAGTGTTTTTATGATTTTTGACCTTGAATTTACAATTGTCATCCTCATGTTAATGAACATCAGAGCGGTATTACGTATCCCGCCCCTGTAGTTTTCAACATAAAGTATAGATGTTTTGGAGTAAAAATGAGCGAAACAGCAACGCAAAATAAAGAGACTCGTGGCTTTCAATCTGAAGTAAAACAACTACTTCATCTAATGATTCACTCACTGTATTCAAATAAAGAAATCTTTCTACGTGAGCTGATCTCTAACGCATCTGACGCGGCTGACAAGCTTCGTTTTCAAGCACTATCAAACGGCGAACTTTATCAAGGCGACGCAGACCTCGGTGTAAAACTGTCATTTAACGCTGAGGCAAATACGTTAACGATTTCTGATAACGGTATCGGCATGAGCCGTGACAACGTTATTGAACATTTAGGTACCATTGCTAAATCAGGTACAGCAGACTTTTTCTCAAAGCTATCTGAAGACCAAAGCAAAGACTCTCAATTGATTGGTCAATTTGGTGTTGGTTTCTACTCAGCATTCATCGTTGCTGATGCGGTAACGGTTCGCACACGTGCCGCAGGTCTTGCAAGCAATGAAGCCGTGCAATGGCACTCTGCAGGTGAAGGCGATTACACAATCGAAGACATCACTAAAGAGTCTCGTGGTACTGACATCATTCTTCATATGCGTGAAGACGGTAAAGAGTTCTTAAATGAATGGCGTCTGCGCGAAGTGATTGGTAAATATTCTGATCACATTGGTATCCCTGTTTCTATCTTAACTGCGGTTAAAGATGACGAAGGTAAAGACACCGAAGAGAAACATTGGGAACAGATTAATAAAGCTCAAGCGCTTTGGACTCGTAACAAGTCAGACATTGAGAAAGAAGAGTACCAAGAGTTTTACAAACATGTATCTCACGACTTTGCTGATCCACTAACGTGGAGCCACAACAAGGTTGAAGGTAAGAACGATTACACAAGCCTGCTTTACATCCCAGCAAAAGCACCTTGGGATATGATGAACCGTGACCACAAGAGCGGCTTGAAACTTTATGTACAGCGTGTATTCATCATGGATGACGCAGAGCAGTTCATGCCATCTTACATGCGTTTCGTACGCGGTCTGATTGACTCAAACGATCTACCACTGAACGTATCGCGTGAAATCCTTCAAGATAACAAGGTTACTCAGTCTCTTCGTGGTGCATGTACTAAGCGTGTACTTACAATGCTTGAGCGCATGGCGAAAAATGACAACGAAAAGTACCTAGAATTCTGGAAAGAGTTTGGCCTTGTAATGAAAGAAGGCCCAGCGGAAGACATGGCAAACAAAGAGAAGATCGCAGGTCTTCTTCGTTTCGCGTCTACAGAAGTTGATTCTGCAGACCAGACAATCAGCCTAGCATCTTACGTTGAGCGTATGAAGGAAGGCCAAGATAAGATTTACTACCTAACAGCAGATAGCTACGCAGCAGCTAAAAACAGCCCGCATTTGGAGCAGTTTAAAGCAAAAGGTATTGAAGTGGTGCTGATGTACGATCGCATCGATGAGTACGTAATGAACTACTTAACCGATTTCGACGGCAAACAGTTCCAATCGATCACAAAGGCTGGCTTAGATCTAAGCAAGTTTGAAGGCGAAGAAGAGAAAGAGAAGCAAAAAGAGACTGAAGAAGAGTTTAAGTCTGTTGTTGACCGCACTCAATCTTACCTAGGTGATCGTGTTAAAGAAGTCCGTACTACGTTCAAACTAGCAACCACACCTGCTGTTGTTGTCACTGACGATTTCGAAATGGGTACGCAAATGGCGAAGCTTCTTGAAGCGGCAGGCCAAGCTGCACCTGAAGTTAAGTACATCTTTGAAATTAACCCAGAGCACGCACTTGTGAAACAAATGGCTGATGAAGCCGATGAGCAAGCGTTCGGCCGTTGGGTTGAGCTACTACTTGGTCAAGCGATGCTGGCTGAAAAAGGCTCTATGGAAGATCCGTCACAATTCTTGGGTGCAATCAACGAGCTACTAACAAAGCGTTAGTCTTTCGACTTTGGGCTAAACCACGAATTGTAATTAAAAGCTCGCAAATGCGGGCTTTTTTAATGAACGTCGTTGAAAGTGTGTTAAACGTGGTCGACGTCACCGTTATCGTCACAACAAAATGAGGCGATGCATTCTTTAGTCGTAAATTCAGCCAAATTGAATATTAATGTGATAGAATGCTCGACCTAATCAGCTGGATTAGGATCCAATTCATTCCAGCTGTATGATTTTTAAACGTTATACCGAAACTTACCGTTTTGCTTCTACTTCGCTGTTTTGCTTAACCTCAACGGTTACTTAACGCTTTCTGTTTATCTAACCGATGAACTAGGAAGGTTAGATAGTGAGCTTCGGTATAAATCATAATTTTATAAGAGGATTAAACATGCGCATCATTCTTCTAGGTGCTCCTGGCGCGGGTAAAGGCACTCAAGCTAACTTCATCATGAACAAATTTGGTATCCCTCAAATTTCAACTGGTGACATGCTACGTGCTGCTATCAAAGCGGGTACTGAGCTTGGTAAGCAAGCAAAATCAGTAATCGACGCTGGTCAGCTAGTTTCTGATGAAATTATCCTTGGTCTTATCAAAGAGCGTATCGCTCAAGATGACTGTGAGAAAGGTTTCCTACTAGATGGTTTCCCACGCACAATCCCACAAGCTGATGGCCTAAAAGAAATGGGTATCGCTGTAGATTACGTTGTTGAATTCGACGTAGCTGACGATGTGATTGTTGAGCGTATGGCTGGTCGTCGTGCTCACCTTCCTTCAGGCCGTACATACCACACTGTGTACAACCCACCAAAAGAAGAAGGTAAAGATGACGTAACTGGCGAAGAGCTAGTTGTACGTGATGACGACAAAGAAGAAACAGTTCGTGCTCGTCTAGGCGTGTACCACGAGCAAACAGCTCCGCTAATCTCTTACTACGGTAAAGAAGCTGAAGCTGGTAACACTCAGTACCTTAAGTTTGACGGTACTAAGCAAGTTGCTGAAGTTAGTGCAGAACTTGAGAAAGCACTAGCATAATTGGCTAACAGCCAGTTTTAGAATTTGATATATTGGAAGCGACCTTAAAGGTCGCTTTTTTTGTCTCAATTTTTAGTACGATACCAATCTAAGATAATTAGGGGCCTTCAATTCAACGCACATTTGCTTTGAAAAGTTCGCTCATAATCGAAAGTTGATGTTGGTTATATGTCACGCCAAATGATTATCTCAACATTTAGCGACAAGCAATGATCTTAAACTTCAGCAGATTAGTATATTACTCTCTACAAAATTACATATTGGTCTCAGGTATCTATGGAAAATAATAAAAAGCAGGGCGTTTTACTGGTGAACTTAGGTACGCCAGATTCTGCGACCCCAGCTGGCGTTCGTCGATTTTTGAGTGAATTTTTGCACGATAAGCGAGTCGTTAATCTAACACGCTGGCTATGGTGCCCGATATTGCACGGAGTGATTTTACCGATTCGTTCACCTAAAGTAGCCAAGCTTTATCAGTCGGTTTGGATGGACGACGGCTCACCGCTTCTTGTGTATTCACAAAGACAAGCAGAGAAGCTACAGAAGAAGTTAGAGATGCCTGTCGCGCTGGGTATGACTTATGGTAATCCAAGCCTGAAAACGGGCGTTGAGCAACTGATGGAGCAGGGCGTTGAAGAGATCATCGTACTGCCTCTGTATCCTCAGTATTCAGGCACTACCACAGCTGCGGTTTCTGATGGTTTAACCAAAGCCTTTAAACAGATGCCTGTTATTCCTAGTTACCGCTTTATCCGTGATTACTACGCACACCCTAGTTACACCAAAGCACTGGCTGAGAGTGTTCGTAGCCACTGGGAGAAAAATGGCCGAGCGGATCATCTGGTTTGCTCTTTCCATGGTATTCCGAAGCGATTGGCAGATGAAGGGGATATCTACCCTCAACACTGTGAAGCGACAACTAAGCTGCTAGCCGAGGAGCTTGGTTTATCTGCAGACGATATCACCATGACTTACCAGTCTCGATTTGGTCGAGAAGAGTGGTTAAAGCCATATACCGATGAGACGCTTGAATCATTGCCAAGCAAAGGGATCAAGAAGATCGATATCATGGCTCCTGCTTTCTCGGTGGACTGTTTAGAAACGCTGGAAGAGATTTCAGATCAGTGTAAGGAAACCTTCATTGACGCTGGTGGTTCTGAGTTTAGCTATATCATGTGTCTTAACGACAGAGATTCGCATATCGACATGATGGCTGAATTAGTAGAGATTCACCGATAACACTAGCTATATAAATACTAAAAGGGCTGCTCATTAAGCAGCCCTTTTTTGAATGTGTTCTAACGTCTTTTAGACATCGAATGATATTAGCTATTAAGCAATAGAAGTTTTTGCAGTGCGCTCTTCTTTTGGTTCAGACTCTAGCGTCATGTTGCTCTCTACGCCGTGCATCCATGACACAAGCTTACCAGCACAAAGAAGCAGTAAGATGCCGCTGATTGTTGCTGTGATCGCAATACCACTGAAGATTGCCATCGCGCCTAGCTCACCTACATGAGACCCCACAAGGCCAGCTACGTAGTTTGCAATAGCGTTGAAACCAAACCATGCCCCCATCATTAGTGATGCTAAACGTAGTGGTGCCAGCTTAGTCACTAACGACAGACCGATAGGAGATAGGCAAAGCTCACCAAGTGTGTGGAAGAAGAATGCACCTACTAACCACAGCATAGAGGTTTTAACTGTAAGGTCACCACCTTGCTCCATTACCGCGCCCATCATGCAGACGAAGCCAAGCGCTAAGAAGAACAGAGCCAACGCAAATTTAACCGGTGAGTTCGGTTCACGCTTACCTAATTTCACCCAAAATGCAGCAATGATTGGTGCAAGTGTAATGATGAAGAATGGGTTTAGAGATTGGAACCACGCAGCCGGAACTTCAAAATCACCAATCATACGGTCTGTATATTGTTGAGTGTAGATGTTCATTAGGCCGCCAGCTTGTTCAAAGCCCGCCCAGAAAATAATCACGAACAGACCCATGATCAGAATAACTTTTAGTCGATCGAACTCTTCTTTCGTTAGCGGTGCTTTCTCTTTCGACTTACTCAGAGCTTTTGCGCGTGCAGCTGCTGGAACCGAACCGATATTACCTAGCCATGATTGAGCCATGGTCATTTGCATGATTAAGCTAATAACCATACCGATACCAGCCGCTAGGAAACCTGCTTTCCAGCCATACGACTCAGCCGCAGCACCAGAGATAAGACCACCTAATAGTGCACCTAAGTTGATTCCCATGTAGAAAATAGTAAATGCGCCATCACGACGGTTATCACCTTCTTGGTAAAGGTCACCAACCATCGTTGAGATGTTTGGCTTAAACATACCGTTACCACTGATAAGCAGCGCTAAACCTAGGTATAGTGCACTTACTTGGTCTAGGCCCATAAAGCCGTTTGGTAGAGCTAGTGTAAACTGGCCAAGTGCCATTAACACGCCACCAATAAGAATCGACTTACGTTGCCCTAGGTAGTTGTCGGCAATCCAACCACCGATCAAAGGCGTGATGTAAACCAAACCTGTGTAGATACCGTAAAGGTCAAGCGCGTCTTTTGTCGACCAGCCTAATCCGCCGTTAATCGTTGTGTCTGTTAAGAACAAAACAAGAATCGCACGCATAGCGTAGTAGGAGAAACGTTCCCATAGCTCTGTGCTGAAAAGTAGAAATAGGCCTCTAGGGTGGCCAAAGATGTTGTGATTGCTTGGCATAAGTTTTACTAATTTTAGTTATTAAAAGATTTTATAGTCACTTATGTATACAGAGTGCGATAAACATCTGCAATAGATGTATTTTATGGTAACGATAATCTACATTTTGTAAGTTAATGAAAATTAGGTGTTTTGTTGTCAATGTCGCCCTTAAAATGCGTGCTGCAAACTAATTTTTCAGATTTGAGCTGGTTGTTAAATGATCTTATTGAAAG
>NZ_MCYD01000623.1:0-2714 GCF_002876325.1 Vibrio sp. 10N.261.52.A1 | reverse complement strand
GTTTTAGCAAATGCCGTGCCAATTTAATAATTCAATATTTTCAATGGATTAGATTAAATTTAAATCGATTTTGATAATAAAAAAACCGCTTGGGACATTTTGTCGCAAGCGGTTCATTGAGTGTTTAGTCAAAATGTACCTATTCTTTGTGTGGTATATTTTGTCCCACCTCTTTTGGGTCATTTTCGATAACATCGGTGTCGAAATTATTCGATACTGTGTTTTTATACAGTCCTTTTTGTTGTCCCGTAATTTCGTCACTTTCAACAAGATCTGATTCCGTGTCTTCAGCGTTGTTAACTGAAACTTCTTCTTTATTTTCAGTGACTTGCTCTTGTTCGCTTGACGTTTCTTCTTCTGCCTTCTCTTTTACCCAATCACGTAAGCTTTCAGCGACATCTTCAGAAAGTGACTTAAGATTACTATAATCGTCATCGTAATCGTCTAAGCCATCACGTACGTTAAACTCTTCTGAGAGAAATAATTTACGCAATGCGGCTTTTTTTACGCTTTCTGATGCTTCTGATACCAATAATTGAGCCATAGACAGCTCTTCAGTCGCCTCTGATGCCGACTCTTTAGTGTCAGCAGACTCTTCTAAAGCATTAGTTGGCTCGATAGAAGTTGGTTCATTTGGTGCAAGTTCTTCAGCAGAGGTGCGTGTTTGAGAAGCAGGCTCAGAAGAAGTAACCGAGGTTTCTTCAACAGGCTGTTCAGCTTCGAGCGCTTTGTCAGTCGATTCATCGAGCTTTCGTTGAGACCAACGGCTAAAAAAGTTAGTTGCCATTAGAACGACCTGCCCCTTTACGCTTCTTGCGTCTAGCTTCTAATAATTCGCCATGACGACCGATAAAGGCTTCCATCCACGCTTGTACCGGTAAAGGCATGTCGTAAGACAATACTTGGTTATCTCCGTCCATGTACTGGCCTGCGACTGTTTGTGACGCTGTCAGTAATTGAATAATAGGTTTACCGGAGTCAACATTATCCATAACTAAGAATAGCTTAGGTTGCTGAGAGCTTAGATTGAAGCGGTAGTCGGTACGTTCGTCTTTGTGTAACTGGAGCAAACATACGTCTGGGGTTTCATTTTCAGGTGATAATTCAAAACCGATGAGTTCCCATTGAGTCGTTACCCAAATGCCAGTTTTGATCTCTTTCTCTATTCTTTGGACACCTATTGGCCAAGCTGATTCTGTTTTTTCATAGTGTTCTTGGAATTCTTTTATCTCAGACATACTGCACCCAATTGATTTTCTTTATTCTGATCGTACGTAGGACATTTTGTACTTCGCATAATCATATACCCTCTACAAAGCAATAAACACGCCAATACATTTTAAGTCCTGCTCAGTCTTTAGTGCGTTTGTCGTAAAGTTACCTTTATAACGTTAGTCGATCGCGCTGGTTTGAGACAGTTAGTCTCGGTGAACTCTCATATTTTGCGCTATTTTAATCGAATGCTTCATGTTTTCCCGAATAGCCGTTATTTTGGAATGAGAATTGCTAAATGCTTGAGTTAAAGCTAAGACTGACTAAGTGACAGAGAACGCATGTATTCTAAAGAGTCGTATGATGACTCTTGCCTAACTTCTTATCCCTTATAATCGCTATCTCATTAAGTAGGACGTGACTGTGGTAAAACCAAACATAATAAAAACCAGTGAAAACCCACTTCAGACCATCGAAGTTGAAGTGTTTGATGAATATGGCGAAAAGCTAACGAAACAAATTGCGTGCGAGCGCCCTCTTACCGTTATGTTGAACTGGAAAGAGATCGTAACTCTAATGACATTGGGGTCACGCCCAGAAGCATTAGTCTTGGGTTATTTGAAAAACCAAAGCTTCCTTTCTGATCCAGAAGCCGTTGAATCTATCATTATTGATTGGGAAACCAGCTCAGCAGCGGTTATCACCAAAGAAGATACGAGCCAACTTGAACAAGCACTGAAGAAGAAGACCGTAACGTCTGGCTGTGGCCAAGGTACCATGTATGGCAACGTGATGAAGCAATTGGAAGACTACCAAGTGCCTCAAACCAAGATTAAGCAATCTGAAATCTATACGGCTCTAGAAGCGCTGACTCATTATAACGACACCTACAAGAAAGCGGGTGCGGTTCATGGCTGTGCTGTTTGCAAAGACGATCAAGTGTTGTCGTTTGTGGAAGATGTAGGCCGTCACAATGCGGTTGATACCCTAGCGGGTGAGATGTGGCTTAACAAAGAAGATGGTGGAGATAAGATCTTCTACACCACAGGCCGCCTAACCTCTGAAATGGTGATTAAGGTAGCGCAGATGGGAATCCCTGTTCTGCTATCACGCTCTGGCGTTACACAAATGGGCTTAGATTTAGCTCAGAAGTTCGGCATAACAACGATTGCTCGTGCTAAAGGCTTGCGCTTCCAAGTGTTTACAGGTGCAGACAAGATAGATTTTGACGTCAAAGGCGAGCAGTAAACGTAAAGTTAACTCGTGCTTAGTTAATTTGTTATGGGTGCAGTATCAGCTGCACCTTTTTTATATTCTTCAGTTTTTATCCCAATTCGTTCCCGATACAGGTTTCACGCTTCAGACCATCTAAACCTACACGTATCATGTCTTAAATTAGCTTTCCCTAAAACAAATCTTGATTTAACACCCCAATAAGCTATTAGTTACATATTCGTCAATTTAATGAATCTATTAATACAAATTAAAGATGAATATCAACG
>NZ_MCYD01000622.1:0-3960 GCF_002876325.1 Vibrio sp. 10N.261.52.A1 | reverse complement strand
AGCCCTAGTCGAAATTTATCTCATTACTGAGACCCGTATTCACATTTGAAAACCTCTGTAAAATTGCCGAGGTTTTTTTGTGCAACATTTCTTATACTTAATTAACTTAAGATTCACAGTTTATTTGGTTCATCATAATTAACACAGGATGTGTTGATGCATTTAGCATAATTGACTCGGAGTCATATGAAGAAAATAAAAACTCTCGATTTAGATATTCCAGACGATATGGAGCACGGTTGGCAGAACATCGTTGATCTGTTGGCTCAAATAACGCAAGTGCCAGCAGCACTTATTATGCGTGTTCATTCTAATTACATCGAAGTCTTTTCCACTAGTCGCAGCGAGAACAACCCATACAATAAGGGCGATTCTGAAACATTAGGCAACGGGCTGTATTGTGAAACCGTTATGGAGTCTCAGCGGCAACTTCTTGTCCCCAATGCTCTCGCTGACCCGGCATGGGAAAACAATCCTGACATCAAGCTAGGGTTGATATCCTATTGTGGTATCCCTCTGCTTTGGCCGAATGGTGAGCTTTTCGGCACCATTTGTATCTTGGACTCTAAAGAAAATCACTACACACCGACTTACATTAAACTTCTGGAAAGCTTTCGGACCTCAATAGAGTCCCAGCTTAAAACCCTCTTTCAGCACGCCAAACTGACTCAAATGAATCGTGACCTCAAAAACCGGGTGTATACACGAACCAAAGATCTCGCCAGTTTGAATTACTCCTTGAATCAAGAAATTGATAAGCGAAAAGCCGCTGAACAAAAAATCAATTTCCAAAAGAATCATGACCTAGGAACTGGCTTTTTAAATCGTAGTGCATTTGAGTCGCGTTTAAACCACAAGCTCTCTTCTCAACGAAGGTTGACGGATTGCTCATTTGCTGTCATTCACATCGGTTTTACAAACGGCAGACGTATACAAGCTCGATACGGCTATACAGCACTGGACCAAGTATTAGTTGAATACCGAAAACGTATCGATAGCATTGCCGATATCGAGGTGTTAACCGCGCGCCCTACTTCTGTGGATCTTGTGTTAGCGTTCAGTGTTAAAGATTTGCATCATCGCCTCGAAGAGCTTTGCCAAACTCTAGTAAAAGTCGGTCACTCTGAATTTGCTATCGAAAATGATAAGGTTCACCTGCACGCATTTATCGGAATTGCTACTACTAATAACGAAGACGATGCTGAGAGTATTCTCCAGAAGTCCTCTGAAGCTATGCTCGCATGCAAAGATTCCGGGCAAAAGTTTGCCTATTACTCCCAATCACACACTGAAGAGCAAAGCCATATCAACAAGATCGAAGGTTATTTGCTACAAGCGGTACGTAACGATGACTTAATGCTCTACTTCCAACCCAAAGTATGCCCGCTAACCCATCGTTGGGTCGGTGCTGAAGCATTGCTCCGCTGGCGTCACCCCGTTTTGGGAGACATATCCAATGAAACCTTGATTCACATGGCCGAGCAGAACGGATTGATTTTCGAAGTCGGAAGCTTCGTACTGCGTAATGCGATTGAAAAAGCCAAAGAATGGTCTGAATACGTTGAAGATTTTAAGATGGCGGTTAATGTGTCCGCGGTGCAGCTCAAGAACGCGCACTTTGCCGAGCAAGTCGTCCATTTACTGGAAACCTATCACCTTGAACCTCATTTCTTAGAGCTCGAAGTGACAGAAAGCGGACTCATTGCTGATGAAGTGGTGGCAAAGAACACGCTTGAAACATTGCATGACATAGGCGTGACATTGTCACTGGATGACTTTGGAACCGGCTACGCGTCATTCAGTTATCTTAAGAAGTTCCCATTTGATGCAATCAAGATTGATAAGAGTTTCATCGACCAGATGCTCGACTCGAGTGAAGACTCTGAGATTGTCCGTTCCATCGTCCAGATCGCGAAAAAGTTGGATCTGAAAGTGATGATTGAAGGGATTGAATCAGAAGTTCAGGAGCAGTTTATTATTGATGAGGGCTGTGACGTTGGCCAGGGTTACCTTTATGGCAGACCAATGCCATGCAAAGAATTCGAGCATAGCTTAGTCAATCAAAACTATTTAGGGACAACTCGTTACGCTTAAAGTGAAAAATAGCCGTTAGTTTTGGATTTAAACCTAGTTTCTCTTTACTCTATAGGTGGTGATTTTTATAATCGCCGCCTTTCTGTTTTTATCTTTCCCCTTTATATAGGCATTCCTCGTTATGGATCAGTTGACTGCAAAGCTTAAAAAGCTCGAAAAACAAAACTACCGTGCATATCAACAAATTAAAGGTCAATACGACTTTGCTGATTTCGAATTACACATCGACCACATTCAAGGTGACCCGTACGCGTCAGCCTCTCGTTTTCGTGCAACACGCGCGTGGTCGTTGACCGGGTTAGATTGGCTGAAAGAAAAATCTTACGAATACCAAGTAGCAGCTCGTGATTTTATTGCTCGCAGCTTTGCTGAGTTCGCAAAACAAGAAGCGACCGTTTCTATCGCATTAACGGGTCAAACAGTACTCGACAACACTGCAGTCGTCTTTACTGAGCACGGTATCGAAATTCGTTTCCGTATTAACCTGCCTGCTGATGGTCGTAGCATTCTTGCGAAGAAAGCAAACAACATCATCACCTTCTACCTGCCGAAGTTTATCCGTCGCGCAACGCTTGAGCGTGAGCTAAACATAGACGCAATGATCAAGCACTGTGAAACAATCGAAGACCAAGAAGCGCTACGTGCACAGCTAGATGAGCACAACCTATCGGCATTTGTGGCAAATGACAGTGTATTACCACGTATCGCGGGTAACTGTGATCTTCCAATGAAAGATGCGGTTCCATTTACAGCGCCAGAGTCACTGAGCGTTACGTTAAACACGCCAAACCAAGGTGATGTAACAGGCTTGGGAATTCCTAAAGGGATTACATTAATCGTTGGTGGTGGCTTCCACGGTAAATCGACACTATTGAATGCGGTTGAACGCTCTATCTACAATCATATTCCTGGTGATGGCCGTGAAGGCATCGTGACTGCCATTGATACAATGAAGATTCGCGCTGAAGATGGCCGATGTGTGCACAGCTTAAATCTGTCAAACTACATCAATCATCTTCCAATGAAGAAAGATACCTCTGATTTCAGTACTCAAGATGCTTCGGGCTCTACTTCTCAAGCGGCTTGGCTACAAGAGTCGATTGAAGCCGGTGTTCAAACCCTATTGATTGACGAAGATACGTCAGCGACTAACTTCATGATCCGTGATGAGCGTATGCAGGCATTGGTTTCAAAAGGTGACGAGCCCATTACTCCGCTTGTTGACCGTATTGGCCAGCTACGTGATGAAATGGAAATCTCTACTATCGTCGTTATGGGTGGCTCGGGTGATTACCTAGATGTAGCAGACACCGTGATCCAAATGCACGACTACCAAGCGGTAGATGTGACAGATAAAGCAAAAGATGTTATTGCTCAGCACCCTACCCAACGTACTAACGAGTGCGAAACACCGTTGGAGATGTTTGTTCCTCGCTCACTGAACCGTGCTTCACTAATGAACATTCTTACTGATGGAAAGTTCCGCGTGAGTGCTAAAGGTAAGGAATCTCTGCGTTTTGGTAAAGAGTTTGCCGACCTTTCTGCTCTTGAGCAGCTAGAGTCAACTTCTGAAGTCAACGCGATTGGTTGGGCTTGGTTCCAGTTTGCACAAACGCCTGGTTGGTCAAATAATCCAGCAAAAGAGTTTAACGCGATTCTAGGTAACGATTGGCACCAAAATATGCCTAACTACGGTGACCTAGCGAAACCAAGAACGTTGGATGTTATGGCTGCTCTTAACCGCATGCGCAAATCTCAGTTCAAGCCTTCGAACTAAGTTTTACTCAACTAAACACAACTTTTCGGCCCCACAAATGGGGCCGTTTTTATTTCTACTCGTCCTAGAAAGCGTTCTATCAAACCACA
>NZ_MCYD01000621.1:0-9149 GCF_002876325.1 Vibrio sp. 10N.261.52.A1 | reverse complement strand
ATCTAGCTGTAAGCTTCGTAGAGTTGAGGCTATAAAAAAGCAGAGCGCTCAGGCTCTGCTTTGATGTTTTAGTTGTATGTCTTTGCGACTAGTAAGGCCTATTTGGCGACGTTACCAGCCACGTTCAGCGCATCCCATGTGCGGGAGAATGGTGGTGCGTAACAGAAATCCATATAGCCTAGTTGTTGAGTTGTCATCTTCGCGGTGATTGCAACGGCTAATGCGTTGATTCTGCCCACAGCTCCTTTCTTACCAATGATTTCTCCACCAAGTAGTATATTGGTTTCTGGGTGGTAAACCAGCTTCACTTTTATGTCTTCTTGACCTGGATAGTAGTCGGTTTGGTTCTTGTCAGAAATTGTTGATACTTTCACATCTAAGTTATGTTCTTTCGCCAGAAGTTCATTCACGCCAGTACATGCCAGTTCGTAATCGAGAACCTTCAAGCAAGATGAACCTAAGAAGCCTGACATGTAAGTATCTTTACCTGCTAGCTTATCAGCCATCATGCGCGCTTGTTTGTTAGCTGTGGTTGCAAGTGGTACATATACTGGTTTGCCTAATGCCATGTGATGAACCACTGCACAGTCGCCTACAGCATGAATGTAAGCGTCTTCAGTTGCGCCATATTCATTTACCAGTAACGCGCCATTTGCTGCTTTTGCTAGTTCGAATGCTTCAGTATTTGGTTTGAAACCGAGTGACAGGATAACGATATCAGCTTCGACATTGCCGTTATCGGTTTCAACGATGTAACCACCTTGCTCTGCGTTACGAATTGCAGACACGCTGCACCCTGTTTTGAGGTCTGCACCTGACTCTCTAATTACCCCTTCAACTACTTCAATGATCTCTGGACTGAACTGGCGGCTCATTATGTGCTGTTCACGTTCTATGATGGTTACGTGCTTGTCGAGGCCATGTGCTGCGTCGAATACTTCTAGACCTATAAAACCAGCGCCAATTACGCACACTCGTTGTTTGTCACTGTCTTTCAACGCTTCTTTTACTGCTAAGCCATCTTCCATGCTTGTCAGCGTATACACGTGTTCTGAGTTGTATTCACCGAACGAAGGAACGATAGGACGCGCGCCCGTGGCAATCACCACCATATCGTAATCGATGATGCTCTCTTCGCCTTTATGACGAACTTTAATCTGCTTTTCAACGCGGTCTAGTGCGACCATTTCTGTTTCAACACGAACGTCTAAGCCAGATTTAATCGCTTGTTCTGGCGTACGAGAAATCATGCGTTCCGTGTCGTCAAACATGCCGCCCGCAAAGTAGGGTAAACCACATGCGCCAAATGAGATGTAACTACGCTTATCTAGAACAATGACTTCGTCTGATGGTTGATTACGTTTGTACTTGGCTGCGAAACTCATACCAGCGGCGCTACCGCCTATAACAACAACTTTCATATTTATTACCTAAATAACCTGAACTCAGGAAAAACAGAAGAGCACCCATGTGAGTGCTCTTAATTAAACGTGGAGATTATACTGCAGCTTCTTTTGAAACTGTTGCAGCTACATCAGCATCGTATTGTTCTGTGTTCAGTGAGCCGTTCTTCTTAGCTGTTAGAACACCAGACAACATAGAGCCTGAGATGTTTAGCGCAGTACGAGCCATGTCGATTAGCGCTTCAATAGAAACCAGAATTGCTACAACCGTGATATCTAGACCCATGATGGTTAGTACAGCTACCGCTGCGAATGTTGCACCGCCACCAACACCAGCGATACCGAATGAAGCAATCGCGATAACAGCAATTAGTTGTAGGATGAAGCCTAGGTCAACTGGCATACCCATTACTTGAGCCGCCATGATAGCTAGCATTGCTGGATAGATACCCGCACAACCGTTCTGACCAATGCTGGTACCAAATGTTGCTGACATGTTTGCTGTTTCTTCGTCTACACCTAGGCGTTGAGTTTGTGTTTCAACGTTTAGTGGGATTGCCGCCATGCTTGAGCGAGAACCAAAGCCGAATACTAATACAGGCCAGATTTTCTTCATGAACTTCGCAGGAGACAGACCGAACATCGACACCATCACGAAGTGGATGCCGAACATCACGCCGATTGCCACGTAGCTTGCTAGCAGGAAGCGGCCCATTTCAGCGAGTGCGAATAGGTCGTTGGTCATCATGAAGGTTGTCATCAGAGCGAACACACCATAAGGCGTTAGCTTCAAGATTTCACGTACCATTGACAGTACAACTTCTTTTGCAGAGTTGATGAAATCAACGAAGTTTTGCACTTTCTCTGGCTTACGGTTTTTCACTTGTAGGATGCAGTAGCCAAGGAACATACCGAACAATACTGTCGATAGTGTCGAGGTACGCTGAGAGCCTGTTAGCATGTCAAAGATGTTGGTTGGGATGATAGATAGCGCCATACCAGACAGACCGCTACTTGCCATTGCATCTTGTGTTGCTACCAATGAATCGCCGCGTGCTTCAATTGCACTGTTGGTGCCGATTGTGCTGACTAGCGCGTTTGCATCGATACCAAATAGGTAAATACTTGCGATACCAACGGCTGCTGAGATTGCACAAGTGAAAAGTAGAATACCGATGATTTTTGGTGCGATACGAGATAGTGCGCCACCACCTTCAACGTTCATGATCGAAGAGATCATCGCTACGAATACTAGCGGGATAACGATCATTTGTAGAAGTTTGATGTAACCTTTACCGAACACTGAAATCAGCTCAGCGAAGCCTGCTGTTGCGGCGTTGCCTACACCAAAAACCAGTTGAATTGCACCACCGAACAACAAGCCGGCAGCAAGCGCACTGAGTACGCGGAAGTTAAAACTTTTCTTTTGTTTTTTGAAGTTCGACAACAGTGCGTAGAACCCAAAGAACAGTATGCTTAATCCAATAAATGAAACGCTCATGAGAATCTCCTATGATACCCATTAATACCTAAGTCGGTTATTTTTTGTATGCGATGGCTTCAACTTCAACCAGTGCGTCTTTTGGTAGTTTTGCTGCTTCTACACAAGAACGAGCAGGTGCGTTCTCCGTGCCAAATACTTCGGTGTACACTTCGTTAAACGCAACGAAGTTCTCCATGTCTGACAGGAAGCAGGTTGTCTTCAATACAGTGTCTAGCCCAGCTCCGCTCGCTTCTAAAACGGCCTTCAAATTTTCAAGAGACTGGCGAGCTTGCTCTTTAATACCGCCCTCAACAAACTGCATGGTTTCTGGAACAAGAGGTAGTTGACCTGAGGTATAAACCATTTCGCCGTAAGACGTACCTTGTGAGTACGGCCCGATAGCTGCTGGTGCTTGTTCAGTGGCAATGATCTGTTTCACGATGTAACTCCTAAATTATTGGTTTTATTCTGATTTAAATTCACGGATAAACTTGTAAACCGCCTGACGGCTGATCCCAAGTTGTTCTGATACTTGTGTCGTCGTCTCTTTTAGCTCAAATACGCCGTTATCAAACAAACAACGAATGATGGCTTTGTTGCGACTTTTGCAGGAAATCGTTTCGTCTTGTTCCACTTCTTTTATGGCAGCAGTCAGTGCTTGTTGAATCACATCGTTTGCACTTTTGCTGAAAGTCTCACTGACTAGTGTTTGAGACACGTTGCACGTTGGCATTAACGTTTTAACGATTTCAGGGAATGGGAAGGATAAGTTCATGTTGATACACAGCATGCCAATCGGCTTTTTCTGTGGACCAGCTAGCACACAGGTGGTTGATTTTAGTAGGGAACCATCTGCTGCATTAGTGAAGTAGCTCTTTGGAGAAACTTCGCCAGTTTTCTCAAAGGTGTTCCACATACGTAAACCGAGATCTGTGATTGGAGAGCCAATTTCACGACCTGTGTGATGACCGTTGACGATTTTCACTACCGAGTTTTCTAAGCTTTCAAATGAATGAATGACTACTTCGCAATAGGGGCCAATTAAATCAGCGAGTGTGTCTGCTAAGCGAAAGTAATTGCTTAAACATTCTCTATCTTCATCGGTGAATCTAACTTGTTTTACATTCATAGTTTCGGTTTACATTTTTGAACTCGATGACTGGAATCTACTCCTTTGGTGGTATTTGAACAAGATGCAGTAAACTTCTGTAAACCGATAAAAACCGTCTAAAACACCAACAAATAACGGAAATTTAACCTAAATTAGGAGTGAAATTTGAACAGGATCACCAAACCATCTTCAATATGGTTTAATTTCTTAAACTTCATCAAAGTTTAAATATTTAAAACCAAAGATTGCATTTTTGAACACTTTAATGATCTAGGACAAGTTCTAAAGGGGGCATAAAAATCGGTTCGATGGATGTTTCTTATGTGCGGAAATCTAGCCAGTAATTCTGAGACTGAAATGATGACCGGTCGGCATTCTTTTTCGGTGGGAATGAAGGCTTAATCGATGAGACTGCATTAAAAAAGGATAGTCAGCGGAAGGATAGTAAATCAGAACTTGGATAACGAAAAAGCAGCCTAAGTGGCTGCTTTTTTGTATTTAACAAATATAAGCTAAAAGCTTGCTCGCGGGTTAGCTGGCAAGTTTAGCTTCAACTTGGCCTAAAGCACGTTGGTACATGAACCATGCGCAGGTTCCAGCAAACACATTACCGACCATGGCACCCCAGAATAGGCCTTCAATTCCAGCTAGGTGAGAGCCAATCCATAAACAAGGCAAGAAGAAAGCGAACAGACGCAGTGCTGAAATCGTTAATGCGGTGTAAGACTTACCTAGGGCGTTCGAAACCGACACCATCAGCATGCAGATTCCCAGAGGACCAAGGCTGATTGGGACAATCAAGAGGTGATAATTTAGGATTGTGGTCACTTCACTGTCGCTCGTCATCAATCCTGCTAATCCACTTGAGAATACCCACGTAACGAGCGCAATTACGACTTGAAAGCCAAGTACAAAGGTTGCGGCAATCTTGATCAAGCTACGAATATCAGTCAGGTTCTTTTCTCCCAACATGCGACCAACCATTGGTGGCATCGACATGGTCAATGCAAGCACCGCAACAATTGAGAAAAACTCAAAACGAGAACCCAGCGCCCAAGCCGCAACGGCAGCCGTACCGTAGCCTGCCAGCAGCTTAGTTGCCAACATAGAAGAAACTGGTGGTAGCAATTGACTTACCATCGCAGGCCCCATGATGTTGCCAATCGATCGAACACTCTTACCGATGTCAAGATCGTGCCAATCGAACGTCATCCAATGTTTCTTGGTTACTTTGGGCGCCACGATAAAGATGCCTGCACCGAAAGCCAAAATCGTCGCAATCGCTGCACCGTTGATGCCCATGTCGAGCGTAAAGATGAAGATTGGATCCAATATAAGGTTGATGATGCTGGTTGCGATCATCATTGAGCCGGGCAGCATAGTATTACCGTTGGCACGACACACACTGTAGTAAAAGTAGAGTAGTGCACCTGTCCAAGAGCTGATTAACCAATAGATCCAGTAAGAGTCAATGATCGGTAATACGCTTGCTGGCGCATCGAGTAGTTCTAAAATTGGGCCACGAAGCAGATAAATGATGACTGAAAAAAGTGCGACACTCACACTTCCCATTGCGATCACAAGCCCACCTAGCTGCTTAGCGTAGCGCATTTCGTTAGCACCAATGGCACGTGCAATGACTGCTGTGGTCGCGATGCCCAACCCGACTTGAATTCCGATGATGATCATCTGAATAGGTAGCGTGAAACCTTGAACAGCAAGCGGCAGAACGCCGAGCTGGCCAATGAAGGCACTGTCTACAAGTTGGAAGCTCATTAGAGAAAGCACCCCAAACAGCATTGGCCACGTCATGGTATAGAGTTGTCGGCCAAGCGAAGGTGAGGGAGTTGCGATAGTAGAATTCATATTACTCTTTTTGGTCTTGAAGATAGACTCACAGCGGTAACGTCAAGCTGTGAAGAATTGTGTAAAGGATAACGTAAGGCCAGCACGATACCAATCATTGTTACCGGATCTCGTTATATTCCTTAACCCTGCGGTTGATAGAATTGGCGCATTTTGTTCTGTGACTTTATGGAACTACCTCTCAAACCTTATTTATTTTATAGGCTTATCCTTCATGGCTAATGTAATTATCAAATCCATAAACTAGTATCCTTATAGGAAAACGGATAGTGCATCCGACAGTACAGAATGAACTGCATATTGGAGAGGGAACTAAGATATGCCGACCACAGAAGAAATTCAGATTAGCCAAGAGCAAGTTAGGAAGAATAAGGCTAAGGTGCTCGCCAAGATAAACCAGCAAGGCATTATGTCTCAGGGCTTTCGATTGGTTAACGTTAAAGATTACCAACAGAAGCTACAAGCACTGAAGCAGAAAGTGGAAAACTTCGATTACCTGAATGAAGCGAATAAAAAGCAAGATCAGGTGATTCTCGACATCATGACGCAGAAAGAGAAGATCCATGACTATCTGGATGAAACATCAAGCCAGAAGCTAGCAAATGGTAACCTCGATTTTGGTTCTCGAAATCAAGTTGCCAACGCAACGCTCAAGAAGAAACAACTCTTCATGATGTTTATGGAAACTGTTGAAGCGCAAGAGGCCCTCAGAGAGTTCTCAGTGAAAGTGGCTTCAGTATGTAATGGTACGCTCAAGCAACCTCCCGGTGCTTACTTAGGTGTAAAAGACTTCCACGGTGCGTTAGACAAGATCACTAACCGTAAACGTCATTACGACATCGGTGATCTTAAAGATGCAGCGCGCATGACGATCGTGTTTGAGAATATGGACGATATGATCGTAGCAAAGGCAATGATCATCTTGACCAAAGAATTTGTTGAACTGAAGCACTACCAATCAGCAATGAAAGATCGCTACGGTACGAGCCAAGGTGACAACGCTAAGTTCAACTGCGGTGCAACCGATGCTGGCTACAAAGATATTAAGTTCTTTTTAAAGATGGCGAATGGACATATTGGTGAGCTACAGCTTAATACTCGGAACATGATGGTAGCGAAGAAAAATGGTCATATTATTTACGATATTCTTCGTGATGGCGGTAATCTAGATAAGGCATTTACTATTACTAATAGCGAAGTGCTCGCTAAGATAAACCGTAATATGAGTGAAAAATGGTTTAATTTCATGAAGACGCGAGTACCGAAAGCGAGAGATGATTTGATAGCCGTGCAGGAGCTTGTCGATCGCTTGAGGGCGAACCTTGGAAGAGGTCAAAACTCACTCCAAGTGAGCATGGAAGAGATAACCATATTGTCTCGTGTCAGCCTGTATATCTATGAACAAGGTGACAATGCCAGAGCCTTATTGGAATAGTTAAAAAAGCCAGTCGTAATGACTGGCTTTATTCATATTTCGATTAGTGAAGATTACTTGCTAGCAACGTTGCCTAGCTTCAACCACGTATCGATAACCGTATCTGGGTTTAGGGATACAGAGCTGATGCCTTGCTCCATTAACCACTCCGCTAGGTCATCATGGTCAGATGGGCCCTGGCCACAAATGCCCACGTACTTACCGGCTTTGGTTGCCGCGTCGATAGCCATTTTCAGCATCGCTTTCACAGCTGGGTTACGCTCATCGAATAGGTGTGCCACGTCACCTGAATCTCGGTCTAGGCCAAGCGTCAGCTGCGTCATGTCGTTCGAACCAATAGAGAAGCCATCGAAGTACTTCAAGAACTCTTCAGCCAAAATTGCATTCGATGGTAGCTCACACATCATGATGACTTTCAGACCTTGGTCGCCACGGCGAAGGTCGAATTTAGCCAGAATGTCGATAACCGATGCCGCTTCGCTTGGTGTACGAACGAATGGAATCATGATTTCAACGTTCTTAAGACCCATTTCGTTGCGAACACGTTTGATCGCTTGAGTCTCTAGCTCGAAACAGTCTTCGAATACAGGCGAGATGTAACGAGATGCACCACGGAAGCCCAGCATTGGGTTCTCTTCATGTGGTTCGAACTCTTTACCGCCAACTAGGTTGCTGTATTCGTTCGACTTGAAGTCAGACATACGTACGATCACACGCTTAGGCCAGAATGCAGAAGCGATGGTCGCGATGCCCTCTGTTAGTTTGCTTACGTAGAAATCGATAGGATCTTTGTAACCACGAATACGCTGTGTGATTTCAGCTTTAAGCTCGTCAGACTGAGCGTCAAAGTTAAGCAGCGCTTTCGGGTGAATACCAATCATTTTATTGATGATGAACTCGAGACGAGCAAGGCCCACACCTTCGTTTGGAATCTGCGCGAAATCGAAAGCACGATCTGGGTTACCCACATTCATCATCACTTTAGTTGGTAGCAATGGTAGCTCATCAACTTCAGAACGTTTGATTTCGAACTCTAATTCACCTTGGTAGACATAACCGGTTTCACCTTCAGAACACGACACTGTTACAGTCGCGCCATCTTCAAGGTTGCTTGTTGCGCTGCCACAGCCAACGATTGCAGGGATGCCTAACTCACGAGCGATGATTGCTGCGTGACAAGTACGACCGCCACGGTTGGTAACAATAGCAGAGGCTTTCTTCATAACAGGTTCCCAATCTGGGTCTGTCATGTCTGTTACTAGTACATCGCCTTCTTGAACCAGTGACATTTGGTCTAGAGAGTCAACCAAACGAACTGGACCAGAGCCGATGCGTTGACCGATAGCACGGCCTTCAACGAGTACATCTGCCTTGTTATTTAGCTCGTAACGCTCGATAACGTTTTGGTCGCTTTGAGAACATACCGTCTCTGGACGAGCTTGAACAATGTAAAGCTTGCCATCGATGCCATCTTTCGCCCACTCAATGTCCATTGGACGTTGGTAGTGCTTCTCGATGATCATCGCTTGTTTTGCCAGCTCTTTGATCTCTTCGTCGTTCAGTGAGAACTGATTACGCTCTTGCTCATCCGTATCAATGATGTCGACTTGCTTACCGATCTCTTGGTTGGTTGAGTAGATCATCTTGATCAACTTAGAACCAAAGGTCTTCTTCACGATAGGCTGGTGGCCTGCTTCTAACATTGGCTTGTGCACGTAGAACTCATCTGGGTTCACAGCACCTTGAACAACCATTTCACCTAGGCCCCAAGAAGAGGTGATGAATACTACTTGGTCGAAGCCTGACTCTGTATCAAGGGTGAACATTACACCTGAAGAGGCTTTGTCTGAA
>NZ_MCYD01000620.1:0-27577 GCF_002876325.1 Vibrio sp. 10N.261.52.A1 | reverse complement strand
GTCTAATTCAGCGTTGGGTGATCACTACCTTGATGTGACACTCGGTAAGGTTCGCCTAGATTGGGGTGTTGGTTATGGCTACCGACCGTTAGACATTATCAAGCCTTACCGACAAAACCCTGTTGGCATTGTCGCAGAAGAGGGCGCAGGTGTGGCTTCAGCGTCACTGTTCGATATGACGGGCGAATGGACACTGCTTTACAGCGATTTATCATGGACTTCCCAAGATGTGAATCAATTCGAAAAGCAGAATCAGCAACAAGGGGTTGGCTTACGTCGTTACAATTTAGTAGGCGATCACGAATATCAATGGGTCGCTTATTACGACGATGTACGCCACGGCTTGCTTGGAGCGAGCTTGGTGTCGGTATTAAATCTCGCGTGGGAGTTTCACGGTTCGATGGTTTATCAACGACAAAGTTTGGGTTACAGCCAGCCCAACTCACTGCTTGAACCGGTTTATCTACAAGAGCAGGGCGAGGCTTACCAAGCCTTAGTTGGACTGACATGGGCCAACGAGACGGGCCACAATGTGGTACTGGAATACTGGTTTGATAGCCGCGCTTGGAGTGACTCTGAGTGGCAAAGCGCTTTAGAGAATGCGGAATCTTTGTCTGTTAATCCCATGACAACATCGTTGGCGGGCTCTTACGCTCAAGGCTATCAACACGCCAATTTGGTTCAACACAACCTCATGTTTCACTGGTCTTTGGACTCGGAACATGGCTGGCTTGAAGATATTACGCCTACATTTGATGTCATGCTGTCTCCACAGGACGGTGGCTTTATTGCTACGCAGTGGCTTAATTATCAGGCTTTCGATAATGGTGATTCATCGTTGGAATTGGAACTTGCTGCACGCTTTCTAGGCGGTAAAAGTGATTCTGCTTACGCCAACTTACCGGATAGTCATATGATTCTTTTAAATATCAAAGGACGATTTTAATGGACACTTCTTCAAACAGTCGCTTTTCATGGATTAAAAGCTTCGCGTTCACTACGCTATTTTGCGTTCTTATTGCAATTACAACCAATACGATTTGGGGAGGCGGGTTTACGCTCAACTTGGCCATCAGCTTCGGCTTTGGCTACAGCGCAGTTGGCTCTTCGTTTGTGTTGGTTGAACTATTCAAAAGGAAATCAAAGGCATTTGATGTAGGGGTATCAATGGTGATTGCAATGACCATTGGTACCTTGAATGCACACTATTGGTTGAACGGCTTTTTCGGCTCGAACCTTTCCGATCTCAAGTCTGTGATGCTGCTTGGTGTGATATTTTGTTCCGTTTGTTATTACTATTTCTACACAAGAGAGCAGCAGCTGCGTGCCGATAATGAATTAGAGGTGGCGAAGCGTCGCCAAGCTGATCAAGAAAAGGTCGTTGTACTTAGCCAGTTAAAACAGCTGCAAAGCCAAATCGAGCCGCACTTTTTGTTTAACACTCTTGCGACCATCAATGTATTGATTGAGAGTGACAGCGCCAAAGCTAAGTTGATGCTTGAAAAACTGACTGACTTGTTACGTGTGACCCTCAAGAACAGTCGTACTGAGCAATCGACCATCGCACAAGAGGTCGATTTGCTAGACGCGTATCTCAACATCCAGAAGATACGTTTGGGTGAGCGCTTAACGTTCTCGATTGAAACCAATGAAATCAGCGATCAGCAAGTGATTCCACCTTTCTTGATTCAACCTTTAGTTGAGAACGCGTTAACACACGGCATCGAGCCCAAGGCTGCTGGCGGTGAAGTTAATATCCGAATTGTTCAACAAGATGATCAGATGAAAATTGAAGTATCGGACAGTGGCGTAGGGCTGAAAACACCGTCTATTGCTGCTGGCCATGGTGTTGGATTGAGTAATATTCGTCAGCGTATTGATACCCTACACGGAGGTAAGGCGAGCCTGACGATCACAGAGCAAGCGACTGGCGGCGTGGTGTCGACTATCTTGTTGCCGTTGACTGATGGTGATGTCTAGAAATGGTTAAGCCGTGACGTTAGGGGCTGTGCCTTGGCTCTTAGAACAATGGTAAAAGTAGACGATTTACAGTGTGAATTTTAAGGAAGAATAATGATCAACTCAGGACTAAAGCCCAGCGTGACGGCAATTATCGCAGACGATGAAGCACTGTTAAGACATCACATGGATAAGAGTCTTGCTGAGGTTTGGCCTGAGCTAGAGATTGTCAGCAAGGCAAAAAATGGGACAGAGGCTATGCAGAGTATTCAGCAGCTACAACCTGATGTCGCCTTTCTTGATATTCGCATGCCAGAGCTTGATGGCATTTCGCTAGCCAAACAGTTGAACAAGCTTGCATCACCGCCGCTGGTGGTCTTCATAACTGCTTACGACGAGTATGCGGTTAAAGCCTTTGAGCACAATGCGATAGATTACCTACTCAAGCCAATCAATGAAGAGCGCCTGCTTGCTACCTGTCAGAAGATTCAAGCGCGCTTAGCAAGTAATCAAACACAGTTCGGTCACATGCCAGAACAACCCGACATCACAGCACTCATGAGTCAACTTCAGCAACTGTCACAATCGGCGTCACAGCAAACGCAGCCTCCTTATCTGTCGCAGAAAAAGTATCTCACGTGGCTCAAAGCCAGCGTAGGCGAAGACATTCACTTGATCGCTGTCGATGATGTGGCGTATTTCAAAGCCGAAGACAAGTACGTATCGATATTTAAGAAAGGGCACGGCGGGCTTTTAGAGGAGTTTATTCTTCGTGTATCTCTAAAAGAGTTACTCGCTCAACTTAATCCGGATGAGTTTTGGCAGATCCATCGCTCAGTGGTGGTGAAAGTGTCGGCCATTGATAAGGTCAAAAAAGGACTATCCGGTCAGATGTCGGCGTATGTATCCGGTGAGAAGCTTCCAATCAGCCGTGCCTCGCAAGCTCTGTTTAAAGGCATGTAGTCTGTTTTTCTTACCCTTACTCCTGAACTTCTAGTTGAATATGGCTGATTTCACATGGTTTATTGCAATTTATAAAATGACGATCCAGATCACAACTATACTCATTTGGTTCAATATTAAATAATAATCATTAGCTCAATCTGTATATTGTCAGTGAATGACATTAAGAGGTTGTTATGAAGACATATTATTTAGCGACGGCAATATGCTTTGCCCTGGTTGGTTGCAGTTCTACATCAAAAACCAATGAAACTTTAATTCAACCAGATCCTGCCTGGACATCTGCTCAACTGGACAATGGTTTTACCTACCATGTTTATCCTGATCATGAAGCATCGGTATCTGTGCGTTTAGTTGTGCACGCGGGCTCCATTCAAGAAACACCTCAACAAGAAGGCTATGCTCACTTTGTCGAGCACATGGCATTTAATGGCAGCAAGAACTTCTCTCAAAACGATGTTATTCGTCTATTTGAAGATGCGGGTTCTAGTTTCGGTGCGGACTTAAATGCTTATACTTCTTATGAAGAGACGGTGTATGAATTAGATTTGCCAGATAACCTCCAATTAGAGCAAGCCTTGACTTGGATGCGTGACGTTGGCGATGGCCTCGATCTCTCTAGTTCGGAAGTTGAAAAAGAAAAGGGAGTGATTCTTGGTGAGTTTCGTATGGCTCGTCTCGATGACAAGTCGTTCCCTGAGAAATATGTTGATTACCTATTCGAAGGCAGCCCTTATGAATCGCAAGATGCGCTAGGAACTAAAGCTTCGGTTATGGCTGCCACGTCGGAAGGGCTTACCGACTTTTACCAAACTTGGTATCAACCTCAAATCGTTGAGCTAGTGGTTTCTGGTGATGTGGACCTTAAAACAGTGATCCCAATGATTGAAGAGAAATTTTCGAGCTGGGAGCGCGGTAAAACGTCAAAGCCACAAAAGCAGAATACGACTTCGTTCAATGAAGGTGACTACATTGAATATGCTGGCAGAGAAGCTCCGAGTATTTCTTTGACGTTTAACCGAGGTTTAAACACTGTTGAAACCCACGCTCAACAACATCAGCGTTGGTTGGATGAAACCACTCAGATTCTTATTCAACAGCGTTTAGAGGCAGACTTTAATGATGCAGCGCTACCGACGCAATGGATAACGTCAGATAACATCAGGTTGGGTGCTCTGCTTTATTCATCGACAAGTGTTGGCTTCCCAGCAGGCAGCCGTGATGCGGTTCAGAAAGCGTTGGTTTCTACTTTAACGTCGTTACGTGATTACGGTGTTTCTGAAGGAGAAATTGCGAGTGAGCTCCATTATTATCAAGACTCACTGGATGATATTGAGCACGACTGGGATAAAAGGGACAGTGTGGATCACGTGAACGATAAAGTGAACGCATCACTGTCTGGCGATATTGTCCAATCTCAAAAAGACTATCAGGCCAGCATGGAAGCCTTTCTTGCTAATTTAAGCCTTGAAGTGATTAATAAAAATATCAAAGAAGTCCTTTCGAGTGATTACTTTTTGATTGTCGGCATGGATGACAATGAGGATCGCACAGCGATTCTGGCTTCTCTAGATGGATTAAAAGCTTCTTATAGTCAGCAGGGTACACAGACATTCGTAACGGCAACAGCCAGTGCATTTGCTTCGCCTACCGTACCCGGCGAGGTTGAATTGGTAGAGCAAATGTACGCCGATCCAAATATTCAAAAGTGGACTTTAAGTAATGGTATCGACATGTGGTACCTACGTGATTCATACGCGAAAGACGATGTTGGAATAATGTATGTGAGTCTTGGCGGTAAAGCGGCGTTGGATCCGGATTTATACGCAGCTGCAAATGTGACATTACCTGTTATTGCTCGAAGTGGTGCTGGTGACTTTACGGGATCTGAGCTGAAAGCCTACTTTGATCGTGAAGGGATTTTAGTCGATTCTTTTATTTCTTCGACGCGACATGGCATTGAGTTTAATATCGAAAAAGATGGGATGAGTGACGCGTTTGCTGCGCTATATACCTTCATGGTGTCTCCTAAAGTGAATTCTGATCAGCTTGAAGCTGTGAAGCAAGAGCTAGTGCAAGATAAAGAGTCCTTCCTAAGTACGCCTGTTGGTCAATTTGAACAAGCGATCAATCAAAATATTTATCGCTCGGGAAGCCGCCATCTATTCGTAAATAAAGAGCGTGTTAAAGCGGTTTCTGTTGAAGATGTCCGTGCTGTTCATCAACAATTATTTGGTCAACTAAGACACAACCAGTTGGTGGTCGTTGGTGATATCGACCCAAGTGAGTTGAAACCTCTAGTTCGTAAGTACTTAGCTTCAATTCCATTGCAAGCGGGGACGGTGCCAGACTTCAAAGTGGAGTACAAGCAACCAGCGAAACCACGTATTGATGTCGCGATCAACAACGTAAATAGTGCGGAATATATCTTACGAGTGATTCCAGAGCCGACGACGATAGAAAGTGGAGGCTGGACTGCAAAAGATGTCTTCATGGAAGACTTATTGCAACGTTTAGTCGCATCTCGTTTAGACTCTTATGTTCGTGAAGAGTTGAGTTTAGATTATTCACCTTATGCTTATGCGGCTTCGAATGATGGTGAACCGACTCATGAGTGGGTAATCGGAGCAATGATCGCGCCGGAGAACGTAGATACTGTTGAAATGGCGATTGATAGAGTGATCTCAGACCTCCTACAAGGTATTTCTGAAGACGAACTGCATTCGATAGTAAAACAGTTTGAAGCTGACTTCGTGCCACTAGAGGCAAGCTCTATCGATCAGGCGTGGTTTGTGTCTCGTTATCTATTGTATGGGTATGGAGTGGAAGCTTTGGCTGATGTTGACCGAGTCGCTAAATCAATATCGGTTGAAGACATGAATGCTCTGCTCCATCACCTATTTGGCGAGAATAGCCGTAAGGTTAAGAACATCATGCGTCCTGAAGCTTAATCGCTTTGATACTGTGTAATAGCTATAAAACGTCATAACGATCAGCGTTGGACGCATACGTAATGGAAAGCCAAGCCTAGTTGCTTGGCTTTTTCTTTTTTTAGAAGCATCGAAGCTTAATCGGTTGCATCGAATCATTTTCTAAAAAAATGTTTTAAATCAAGACAGCGTTTCATTTGTGTTGTAGATTGGCGATCTACGAGAATGTTGTTTGGATATTAGATTGCTTAAACTGGGTACCCGATTAGTCTTAATGTTGTTTTTACTGAGCTTTGGCTTAGTGAACTCTAACGGCTATTCGTTTCCTTCTAAGCCGTTTCAAATCGAGACTGCTCAACAGCAATCTTTCGCGCAAAAACAGTGTCAGAACGCTGCTATTGATGACCCATCGGCCTATTTGGAGTGCGATAAAGCTCAGCTAGGCGCTTCGTCAGTAGGTGACAGCTCCAACTATCACGATACTGAATCTAGCCTTCAAGCGACGACTTACCGACGTATGTCAACCAATGAGCAAGAAAGCGCGCCCGACCTTGAGCCTGCTTATCACTTGCTGATTGACTTCTCTCCCCCTTCTTTACTGGCTTCGCTGTTAGCGACAACCCCGATGTTGGACCTCAAACAGCACTGGACCAGTATTGTCAGCTCTCCGCCTTCCCGTTTGTCGGGGTGGAAAGAGGGCAACATCCAATATTCACATTTCCGAGAACTTATTAGCTAATCGTTTGCCCCTGATTGGTCGCATCGACGATCCCTTGTGTCCGTTGTTCTATCCAATCTTCAAAACAATTCGCGAATGCACTCTGCTGTCGTTTAATCAGTTTGGTCTGGTTGGCGTCAGTTTCGTACCTGTTCGCAACATATTAGCTTAAGAAATAAGAGATCTTGACTGTGAAAAAACGCATTCCAAGAAAACAAATCAACCACTACTCGAAGTGGAAATACGTGGTACTTATCACCACCATTATCATCATGGTTCTGAGCGCTTTACCGTCTTGGTATGGCGAAGATGCTTCGGTTCAAATTAACAATCGCTCTGAGCAAACCATCGACGCGACGCAGGTGACTCAATACCTCGCGAGCGAAGGCATCCAAGCTAAATCGGCTTATCAGAAAGACAAGCGTTTAGTGGTGATCTTAGAAGATGCCGAGCAGCAAGCAAAAGCCAAAGAAGTGCTTAATGAGCATCTGCTTGATACTGCAACCGTCGCGTTAGCAATGGAGCCAGCGGCACCAAAATGGCTGACTGACATGGGCTTTGCACCGATTCAGTTAGGCCTTGATTTACGTGGTGGTGTGCAGTTCCTGTTAGAAGTGGACATGGAACCGGTTTATCACGCACAAGCGCAATCTGTGGTCGACGAGATCACCAGCCAAGTGCGTTATGCCCGCGGTAAAGTTGTAAACGACAAAGTGGAATTTAACTTCCGTACAGATGCAGATTTCGAAAAAGCACAAAAACTGATTCGTGAAGAGTTCCCACAATGGCAACGTGACCGTTCAGATAAATCGCTAACGTTAACTCAGTCTGAAGAAGAGCAAAGAACGCTACGTAACCTAACGGTTCAACAAAACCTGCAGATCATGCGCAGCCGTATTGAAGAGCTTGGTATCACCGAAGCTTCAATTCAACGTCAAGGTGAAAGCCGTATCCGTATCGAATTGCCGGGTGTACAAGATCCTGCAGCTGCAAAAGACGTGATTGGTGCCACTGCATCATTGGCGTTCTACTCGGTTTACGACAACCCAACACGCAACACTCAAATGCTAAAAGATACCGATGGTAACCGTGTGGTTGTTGCTCGCAAAGCAGTACTAAGTGGTGAACATATTATTGATGCACGCAGTGGCATTGGTGAAATGGGCAGCGCAGAAGTAAACATCACCCTAGATTCTGCGGGTGGTAAGAAAATGTCTGAGTTCTCTCGTCATAATATCGGTAAGCCAATGGCGACAGTGTACAGCGAGTACAGCCGCGACAGAGCCGGTAACAGTGAGAAAACCAGTGAAGTGATCAGCGTTGCGAACATCCAATCTCAATTGGGTAGCCGCTTCAGAATTACAGGTGCAGGCAGCATGGCTGAAGCGCAAGAGCTTGCTCTATTGCTTCGTGCAGGTTCACTAACAGCGCCAGTCACTATCATTGAAGAGCGTACCATTGGTCCATCTTTGGGCGCAGAAAACGTGACTAACGGTTTTGCTGCACTGGCGCTTGGCCTTGGTCTTACTCTAACGTTCATGGCGCTATGGTATCGCCGTCTTGGCTGGGTCGCGAATGGTGCGCTTATCGTTAACATGGTAACGCTGTTTGGTCTGATCGCATTGCTACCGGGTGCGGTATTAACACTGCCGGGTATTGCGGGCTTGGTATTAACCGTTGGTATGGCGGTGGATACTAACGTACTTATCTTCGAACGTATTCGAGACAAAATGAAAGAAGGACGCAGCTTTGCTAGCTCCATCGATCGTGGTTTCGATAGCGCGTTCTCATCTATCTTCGATGCTAACTTCACCACCATGATTGTAGCGGTTGCTCTTTACACCATTGGTAACGGACCAATTCAAGGCTTTGCTTTGACACTGGGCTTAGGTCTTCTAACCAGTATGTTTACGGGCATTTTTGCTTCACGAGCGATCATCAATTTGGTTTGGGGGCGTGACCAACGCCACGATGTAAGGATTTAAGCATGAGTACTTCAACAAAAATGACAATTTCAGAACGCTATTTTTCAAATAGCAATATGACTCTCCTTCGTAAGGTGATGTCGGTAATCTCTATTGTGTTGTTCATGAGCTCGGTGATGCTGGTGGCAGTGAAGGGGTTCAACTGGGGCTTGGACTTTACAGGCGGTGTGGTTGCTGAGGTTCAACTTTCTGATCAAGTGACCAAAGACGCGCTGAAAACACAGCTTGATGTCGCTTTCCAACAAGACGTGCAAGTGGTTGGCATGGCAGAGCAAGACCGCTGGACCATTCGTTACAGCCAACTGACAGACGCACCGCAGATCAACTTAGTTGATGCTTTGGCATCGGTGAGTGACCAAGTGAAAGTGCTTAACAGCAGCGTGGTTGGCCCTCAAGTGGGTCAAGACATGGTTGACCAAGGTGGCTTAGCGGTATTGGTGTGTTTCTTAATGATCATGCTTTACCTAAGTGTAAGATTTGAATGGCGTTTAGCTCTAGGTGCTCTGGCTGCGATCATTTACGACGTGACGATTATCTTCGGCTTATTCGCCTTGACTCAGTTTGAGTTCAACCTAACGGTGCTGGCGGCGGTATTAGCGATTCTAGGTTACTCACTCAATGACTCGATCATTATCGCTGACCGTGTCCGTGAGATGCTGCGTGGCAACCCTAACGGCGATACCGACAACCTGCTTAACGAATCAGTTAAAGCAACGTTCTCTCGTACTATGGTGACTTCAGGTACGACGTTGTTGACGGTATCTGCGCTTTGGTTGCTTGGTGGCGCAGCGCTACAAGGTTTTGCGATTGCATTGGTTGTGGGCATTGCGAGTGGTACATGGTCTTCAATTTCGGTCGGTATCACTCTTCCGAAATTACTTGGCTTACAGCCTTGTCACTATCAAGTAAAACCACCTGTAGAAGTTGAGGGTGAGTACCCTTAGGTTATCTATTTTGATAATGCTGCAACTCAGTAAGTGAGTTCACTTTGGCCCTTCGTTTTTAACCGAACGAAGGGCTTTATTTTATTTAAGAGTCAAACAGTTAGGAAAAGAGAGCCTATTTCAAAAAACGACGGATTGAGCAGGCAAGTACTAATGATATGAAGTATGTTTATATGACGTTAGTAGAAATGAGGCAAGGGAATGGAATATCGACATCAATGTCACGTAGGCGACCACGGTGATGCACTGAAGCACCCTGTATTAAGTGCTCTGGTTCAGTCATTAATGCAGCAGCATTCGCGCCTCAATGTTATCGACACTCACTCAGGTACAGGGTGTTATGACCTAACCACTGCGCCAAGTAATCACGCGGGTGAATTCGCAGAAGGGGTTGGATATCTTTGGCGAAACAAGGCCTACCTTCCTGAGTCATTCGCATCTTTTATGTCGGTGTTGGAATACTACAATCCGAATCAACTTATTACGCTGTATCCTGGCTCGGCGGCGATTAGCTATCAACAAGGTCGCAGCCAAGATAGCTTCTATTTTTCAGACATTCAGCAAGATGAAGCCGATTTACTGCAAACCAACATTGAGAAGTTGCAACGTGATCTGGATGTCTCTAGTAAGCTGACCATTACTGCGGGCGATGGGCTTAAAGCACTGCCTGACGATGTTGCGAAACATGACAGCCATCACCTGATAGTTATCGATCCACCTTACGAAACGGACTCCGAATATCTCGCGGTGATTGATGCTTTGGTTAAGGCCTATCAGCAGTCGGAGAGAGTCTCTGCGTTAATTTGGTATCCGTTATACACAGATGATCGAAGCTCTCTAATATTGGACCACTGTGTGACAGCGGTGAAAGATGGCTTGTTGCCAAGTCCGATAAAGTCGGAATTGCGACTGCGCGACCCGAAAGGGGATGATCGCCTTATTGGCAGTGGCTTGCTGTTATTTAACCCACCACAAGGCATTGCAGGGACGGTTGCTGACACGCTCGATTATTTGCATAGTCAGCTTGCAACCAATGGTGAAGGCTACTGGCAAATGAAAAGCCTATAAATCTGATTGGTATGGGCTTTCTGATGAATTAGTAGACACAGCTCACTAAATTACTGTTATTTATGTGGTTTAAATTGACCAAACGCTAACTTTTATCGATTGATTAATTGCCGTGAATCATTTAAAAATGGAATATCAGTGCGCGCAAGTGCATAATGGCTCATAAGTTAAATAATTAGCCCAAATTAATATCAGATTGTGGTTTACCCCCTAAACTGCATTAGGCTCGCACTAGTCACGCGAGCCTTTCTTTTGTCTGTCGTAAAACTCAAGGCAACACCATCACTTCAAAATCCACTACAACGCAGGATAATCGATGTAGCCTTTTTCGTTGCCGCCAAATAGGGTCGTGCCATCGAGTTGTGCTAGCTTGCTGCCGTTTTGTAGGCGTGGTACGAGATCAGGGTTGGCGACAAATGGGCGACCAAATGCGACGAGATCGGCGTAGCCTTTGTTTAATACTTCTTCGGCGCGTTGTGGTGTGTAGCTGCCTGCGACGATGATGGTGTTGGAGAATAGTTCTCTTAGTTCTACTCGGAAGCTTTCAGGAATAACAGGTGCGTCATCCCAATCGGCTTCTGACAGGTGCAAATAAGCAATATCACGAGCTTGCAGTGCTTTCGAAGCCTCCAAAATTGTTGGCACTATGTCTGGGCAGTTCATGTCTTTGAATGTGATGAATGGCGCCAAACGCACGCCGACTTTATCGGCACCTATCTCTGCAATAACAGCATCAACCACTTCAATCAGGAAGCGAAGTCTGTTCTCACGGTTTCCACCATAGTTGTCGTTGCGCTTGTTTGAGTTGGTTCTTAGGAACTGGTCAATCAAGTAGCCATTGCCACCGTGGATCTCGACGCCATTAAAGCCTGCCTTGATGGCTTTCCTTGCTGCATTCGCAAAATCTTGAACCACTCGATCGATGTCTGCTTGAGTCATCTCTCTTGGTTGGATGCAATCGACCATGTTGCCATTACCATTCTCGTCAGAAATCCACACCTGAGTTTCTATTGGAGCCAAAGCTGACGGTGCAATCGGCAGTTCGCCCTTTTGAAAGGTAGGGTGAGACACGCGGCCGACATGCCAGAGCTGACAGAATATTGCTGCGCCTTGTTCTTTGGCTGCTTTGGTTACTGACTTCCAACCTTCAATTTGTGCATCGGTGTAAACGCCGGGAGTGAATGAGTAGCCTTGAGAGTCATCAGAGATCTGTGTCGCTTCAGTGATGATAAGCCCAGCGCTAGCACGTTGTTGGTAATAGGTCGCCATCATGTCGTTTGGCACGTTTCCAGGTTGGCTAGTACGAGCTCGAGTCATAGGTGCCATAACGACACGGTTTTGCAGTGCTAGGCCTTTGAGTTCTGATGCTTCGAATAATTTGTTCATGGTATCCACCTTGTTTTAATTCAGTACTTTTTAATTCAATGTTTTTAGTTTTGTATTCAGGCTATAGAGCGGATTACTTGCTTTCCGCTGGGCTGAAAATCGAGTTGCTCTGAGGCTTATCAGCTCGGTTGGCTTTGGCAATAAGTAGCAAGCCAATGACAGGAACAACAACGGCTGCGAATGGAATCATTCCTGCGCCTAGGTGGCTGTCGAGTACCATGCCACCAAGGAATCCACCGAAGGCATTCGCTAGGTTAAAGGCTGAAATGTTGGCTGTAGCAGCAAGTTCTTGTCCTTCGCCACCGTGGTTCATTACTCGAAGTTGCATGGCAGGAACGTTCGCAAATGATGCAATACCAAAGACAAATGCAGCTGCAACGAATAGGATTTTGTTGTCTACCACTAGGCCCACCACAACCAGTGAAGCGATCATCGCGACAGCCCAAAACATGGAAGCTTTGCCTAAATCTTTATCGGAAGAGCGGCCGCCCAATGTGTTACCTATGATTAAGCCAACACCGACAATGACTAAGATCCAAGTAACTGAGTCTTGACCGTAACCCGTGATGTGCATGGCAATAGGCGCAAGGTAGCCGTAAAGCGTCATAAACCCAGACCAAGCAAAAGCGGTGATCGCTAAGCTGATAAGCAGCATTGGATTTCTAAATGCCATTAGTTGAGTTTTGATGTCTTTCGCTTCGCTGTGACCGCTTGATTTGATAGATGTCAGGATAGAAATCATTGCGATGGTGCCAAGTGCAGCTACGGTAAAGAAGGTGGTGTGCCAACCGAACTGCAAGTTAATCCATGTACCAGCGGGAACGCCAAGAACGTTAGCCAGTGTTAACCCTGCGAACATTTGACCAACCGCGCGGCCTGCCATTTTTTCCGATACCAGGTTGGTCGCAACAACCGCACCTATGCCATAGAAAGGCCCTTGAACTAAGCCTGCAATTACACGGCTAGCGAGCAGCAATGAGTAGTTAGGCGCTAGGGCTGACAAGACATTACCAATAATGAATAGCGCCATTAATCCAATCAGTACCATCTTCTTATTAAAGCGAGCAAGGTAGATGGTTAAGATTGGCCCACCGATAACGATAGCTAACGCGTAAGCACTGATTAGATAACCTGCTTGGCCTTCTGTGACCGAAAGGGATGTAGCAATTTGTGGAAGAATGCCTGCGATAACAAACTCAGCGGTGCCGATCGCAAATGCTGCGAGTGTCAATATCCAAACTTGGAATGGGATCTGTTCTTTTTTCATGATGATCTACCTATGTAAATTCTGGTTTGTTAGGACGTGAGACAAACGCCCTAACCATTGTTCTTTGTGTCTTTGTGAGGTGTTAGCCGAGTAGAGCGCCGCCATCGATGTCGATGATTGACCCAGTTACGTATGGGTTATTAATCGCGAACAGGTAACCCATGGCTATCTCTGAAGCTTCGCCAACCTTGCCTGCTGGTAGGTTGTTTTTGGCGTTGTCGTACATGGTGTTACGAGATGAGTCGTCCATATTCTTGTAGGCTTCGGTCATAGTTAAACCTGGGCTGACGGCGTTCACTCGAATAGGCGCGAGTTCTTTTGCAAGCACTTTAGTCACGCTCTCTAGTGCGGCGTTGATGGCGGTTTTTACGTAAGTGCCAGTGACCACTTTGCGTGACAACATGCCTGTGGTGAGCGTGATAGAGCCCTTGGGTTTGATGTAACGTGCCGCATGCTTGGCGACGTTCAGGCTGCCCCAAAATTTGGTATCAAATGCCGTTTTTGCGTCTTCAAGAGCAACGTCGGTCACCTTTCCTGCGGGAGCAGATGAGCCAGCAGTGACCACCAAATGATCGAAGGGACCAATCGATTCGAAATACTCGCAAATCGACTTTTCATTGCTGATATCAACGCCTGTATGTCGGCTCGCAATGTGTACAGTGTTGTCTTCGTTTCTCAATTGCATCGCTAATGCTTTACCGATGCCAGACGTGCCACCAATGATGACGAAAGTGCTTTTTTCTTGGTTCGTTACTACGTTGTTCATGCTCTGAATTCCTGCGTGTTCTGCTGATGGTTGGTCATTATATTTATTCGATTAATTTTGATAATTGACTAAAATATGAATTCATTATTCGGGTGAGATGAACAGTATGATGAGGTAGAAGTAGCATGGATAAGTTTTCAGACATGGCGATGTTCGTCAGTATCGTGAAGCATCAAGGTTTGGCTGCAGCTGGTCGGGAGCTAGGTTTATCGCCTGCGACCATGACAGCAAGGCTTCAGGCACTTGAAGAACGATATGGTGTGAAGTTGCTGAATCGAAGTACTCGACACGTGTCTTTGACCGATTCTGGCGAGTTGTACCACAAGGCGTGTTTGGAGATATTGGATAACGTTAGCGAAGCCGAAAATCTGATTCAAAATGGTGTCAAAGAGGTTAAAGGACCATTAAAGATCGCCGCGCCGAAAGACATCGGCAAGCAGTACATTCTTCCGATTCTCTCTGAGTTCTGTCAGCAATATCCAGACGTGATCCCTTACCTGTATTTGAATGATAACCTGTCGAATATTGCTGAGTCGGGTATGGACGTGGTGATTCGTTACGGAGAGTTGGTCGACAGCAGTTTGATATCTAGGCGCTTGTCACCAAGCCGACGTGTGCTCTGTGCTTCTCCTGAATATCTTGCCAAGCATGGTACGCCCCTAACGCCACAAGACTTGGTTGAACACGACTGTTTAGCCATGCTGCGCAGCAATGAAGAGCTCAAGACATGGCACTTCCAAGATCACGATATGAAGAAGTCGATTACCGTTGTGCCAAAACGATTCTCAGATGACGGCGAAGTGATTCGTTACTGGGCATTAAAAGGCGAGGGTATTGCCCTTAAATCGGTGCTGGATGTGCAAGATGACATCAATAACCAACGCCTTGTCACTCTGCTCAATGGCTATATGAAAAACTTCAATACTTCGACCTCTGTATCGAGCGCCGACTTGAATGTGGTGTACATCAGCAAGAAGTATCAACCTAAGCGAATTCGACTGTTTTTGGATTTCCTAATCGATAATTTTGGCCGTTTGACAGATAAATCAATTAATTAACGCGATATGACAAAACTCTCGAACTGAAAACGGGACTACGGACAGAACGCGCTCAACTGGTTATGATGTGAGCAATACATGGATGTTACTGGAGAGAACAATGAAAATAGTTGGCAATACGCTGATCAAACCATTCCATAAAGCGACCTGTCACTGCGGTGCGGTGGAGTTAGAGCTTAGCCTACCTAACGGCATCGAAAAGCCGCGTCGCTGCGATTGCTCTATTTGTCGTCGTAAAGGGGCGGTTGTTGGTTCTGTAGCCTTGGATGGTATCAAGATCCTCAAAGGTGCAGAGCATCTCAAGTTATATCAATTCAATACCAACACCGCGAAGCACTACTTCTGTTCGAACTGCGGTATCTATACCCACCATCAACGTCGCTCTAGCCCAAATGAATATGGATTCAATATTGGTTGCTTGGAAGGGGTGAACCCTTTTGATATTGGTGATGTGGTGACTAACGATGGGGTTAACCACCCTGCGGATCGCTAAGGAGAAAAGTATGTCTGATTATGGTGCCCTGATTCGCTGGCAGAAAGGCGGCGATGAGGCTTTTAGCGATAACCAATACAGTCGCGGGCATACGTGGGAATTTGATGGTGGCGTTGTCGTACCTGCGTCGTCATCACCTCATGTGGTGCCATTGCCACTTTCGGTGGCTGAAAATGTTGATCCAGAAGAAGCCTTTATTGCGGCGATTGCCAGTTGTCATATGCTGACGTTTTTGGGCATTGCAGCTAAACAGAAGTACCTGATCGACTCTTATGTCGATGATGCCGTCGGTGTGCTGGAAGAAGATGAATCAGGTCGTTCATCTGTGACTAAGGTGACTCTGCGCCCTAAGATTGTGTTTTTAGGTACCAAAAATCCTACCGCCAAGCAGCTCGACAAACTGCATCACTTGGCGCACAAAAACTGTTTCATTGCGAACTCGGTCAAGACTGAGATTGTGGTCGAGATGCGAGATTAATTTAAAACAATCACAAGATTTCTTTAAAAGCTTCGTCCTTTTTATCTCGCTATCGTCTTAAGGGTATTCATGCAATTTCGTTGATTGCAAAAAGACCGAACACACTATTTGAGGACTCCTCCATGACAGCGTTTAACAGTGCATCGAATTACGGTGAAAATGCGTTTATCAAAAGCAAACCAGAGGTGCTAGAGAGCATTTACAATACCGCCGATGTATTTCCTTACTGGGTTGCCGACATGGATTTTCAGATAGCGGAACCCATCACTCAAGAGCTGAATCGTTTGGTCGAACGCGGCGTGTATTCTTACGAGTTTCATGAGCAAGCGGTGTTTGAAGCCCTTTCAAAATGGTATGCAAAGCGTCATGGGCTAAACCTTTCAGCGGACAAATTTGTGCAGGTGCCGGGTGTGCTCTCTGGTATTGCCTTGTTACTGCGTCAGTTTACTAATGAAGGTGATGGCGTGCTTATTCATACGCCAGCCTATCACCAGTTTTCTAACTTGGTGAACAAAGCCGGTCGCGAGGTAGTGAAAAGCCCGTTGGTAAATGATGGCCAAAGTTACCAAATTGATTTCGAGGGGATGGAGCAACAGATCGTCGACCATAAAGTGAAAACGATGATTTTCTGTAACCCCCATAACCCAACTGGCCGTGTATGGACAGCGCAAGAAATAGAGCAAGTTGTTGAGATCGCCAAGCGTCATGATGTCCTGATCATCAGCGATGAAATCCATTCCGACATTATTTTTGAAGGCCATGCTTTCACGAGCTTGACCAGTTTTGATTACGACAAGGTGATTACCTTGATTGGTTCTCCGGCGAAAACCTTTGGCATGCACAGCATCTCCAATGGCTATGTGTACACCAATAATGAAGCGCTATTTGAAGCGTTTAAAGCTAACGTAGCGGCGATGTACCTTGACCACGGTAACGCTTTGACGACATTTGCGACCATTGCTGCTTTTGAAAAGGGGGAAGAGTGGCTAGATGGCATGTTGGTGTACTTACAGGAGACGGTTAAGTGGATTACTGAGTTTGCAGAGAAGCGCATCCCTCAATTGAAAGTGTTCCAGCCACAAGGTACTTATCAGGTATGGTTTGATTTTTCTGCGTTAGGTTTTTCTAAAGAGAAGCTTAAAAATACCGTGTTTGAGCAGGCGGGGATGGGGTTAACTCCGGGCGGATGGTTTGGCGCTGAGAGCTATCATTTCATGCGAATGAACATTGCGACGTCTCGCGACAATATTGAAAAATCGTTTGAGGCACTGGTAGACGCGCTTAATAGTGCAGAGCAAGCTGAACGCTAGTTTTTACACGATAGCCATTTCAAATCGGATAACCGCGAGTCGGCTTAGTGCATAACTGGCGGTTTTTTTGTGTCTGTGTAATCCTACTCACGGTTTCACCAAGCTGCTCTAGACAGCGCGGAATGATTATAGAGATTGATTGGCAGAGAGTTATGTTTAGCGTCCCACTGAATAGTTTTGTACATCGTGTGAGTGATAAGAGCCAAGTAATGGCAAACGCTGCTGAGTGTGGATGTCAGTTGAAGCGAGTTCGTCGCTCCCGTAACTGGCTATTGGTGGCTCAAGAGCATCAACTGATCGAATTCAAAGCTTTGTTAACTCATGAAAAAGACGGTTGGATAACAGTCGCCATAGACAAGGTACTGCCTAAACCTGTGGTGTGTTTGGCGTCGCTGTTAGCCGCAAATCCTTCTATGACAGTTGCTCAATTGGTGATGGAATCTGGGTGTTCTATGGCCGAAGCACGACGAGCCATTGATGATTATGAAGGGTTATAGATAAGTTGTGAGCGCTTGAAAAGTACTGCGCAGCAAAAAGCCCGTAACGATATGGCGTTATTTCAGCGCAATATCGTTACGGGCTTTATCATCTGAGTTTCTGTGAAACCAGTGAGAGCATTAAAGTCGAATTAAGAGTTAGCGACTTTTACACGAATCGTGTTTTTGCCAAGCTTGGTCATGTGCAGCTTGTCTAGTGCAGTTTTCGCTTCTTCTTGCTCTGGCATTTCAACGAAAGCAAAACCTTTTGAGTAGCCAGTTTCTTGGTCTAATACTAGGTTGCATGCTTTTACTGAACCGAACTCAGAAAATAGTACACGGATGTCTTGCTCTGTTGTTGAGCGAGATAGGTTACGAACTAGAAGTTTCATAATGAACCTTGAATATGAATTTACGTCGCGCATTGTCGCACACTTTGAAGGTCACCCTTACAAAATAATTTAAGATCTCATTTGTTTGGGTAGCCAAGATCTGCGACAGCACTTTGAGTTGTTTGGTGTGATTATTCGTCGTCGAACTGTTTGATGGTGAAGGCGTCTTCGATTCGGTTCAGCTCTTCTTGTTCTTTCTGACGAAGCTCTTCTTGGCGAGCTGTTTTCATCTCATTGAGACGTTTCTTCTCTGACTTGGTCAGGAACTTAACGGCTTTTTTGTTGGTTAATGCGTAAGCAGCTACGTCTTCACCTTTTTCTCTGCGCTCGTTTACGCGTTGTGAGAAACGTTCATTGTCGCGAGCTTTACGCTCCGCTGAGGTTAACTTACTCATGCTTTAAAGCCTTTTTAATTTATCGTGGTAGGGAATCTACACGTGGCGAAACAAAGGGGCATTCATCAGTATGAGGTATTAGCCATTTGTACGCTGGTGGCGCATCTTAGCACAGTGGGGAAGCATGTAGGCATGCTATTGAGGGATTAAACGAAACAGCCCACAACGTGCAGTAGTGGGCTGGATTCTAAAGCGAGTGATTCAGATTGAATTGAAGGGCGAGTTGTCTAAATCTTTTCAATGTAAAGGATGACCTCTCCGACCTTAAAGCCAAACTTAGACATCTCGGTCTTATTGAACAATCGTTTTTCATCCATTAAGAACATCCAATCATCCAATGTAACTTCATAGGTACTGCCGTCGACTTCAATTTCTAAATCGTACTTCCAGTAGAGTGCAGAGCCTTGGGTCTCACCATGAGCGGTTCCTACCACATCGTTAGCGGTGCCTGAGTAGGTGTTATCGCCAGTTTTGATAAGGTTCCAAACCCGCGTTGAGCGTTCACCATCGGCAAATGAGAACCACTCTTTGATTTCACCATTATTGCCTTCCCACGTGGCGATGAGTTTTGCATCGAAGCGTCGTAGCAAGTTCCCGGAGCGGTCGAGCACCATACCATAGGCCATTAACTCACCATTGAAGAAGGTCTCAAGTTTGAGCTCTGGTGTTGTGTCGACATGATTATCAAGGCTGGCAGAGCCACAACCTGTTAGCCAACTAAGAGATAGGATTGCGAGAGCAAATTTGATTATTTTTGTTTTTGGATTCATTTATTCAAACCTAATAGTTGTTTGCGTAGGCCAGGTTCGGAGGTGTTTTCGGAGAGCCAGATCGCTAGGAAGGCATCGCCAAATTGTTTGTCTTGAATGACACCGATAGGCTGTTCATCGAAGTAAAAGCGACTCACGTTGTCTTCTTCAACACGAATCGTCAATGTGCTTCCTGCTTCTACATTGGGCCACATCGAGTAGAGAGGCTTCAACCAGCGTTCGATATTACTGTTAGGGTAGCCGAGCTTGTTCCACTGATCCTCGGTTGCTTCGACTAGGTCCTTACTGTCTATCGCGCGGTAGTACTCTATTTTCAGAGCGCGTTCTGAACTCGAAGGTGCGGTGTAGAATTCAGCAGAGTAGAGGGTCCAAAATAGGTAACTCATTTCGCCTTGTCCGCGCTTGTTTAAATCGTCGACAGCAGAGGCGCGAGCTTGCCCTGCAAACAGAAACGCTACGATTAACAGAGAGAGGGTGAAAGTACCTAGGAATGCTTTTATGTACTGATTGTTTGCAGCCGTTTGAGTGTTAGATTGGGCACACGCGTGACTCTCAGCGCTCTTTAAGTGGAGCGCCTGTGTCCGTTTGAGTGAGTAAGCCATAAGTCACCTCGTTGTCCTTGCCATTGTCGGTTTCATTAAGTTGGAGTAGGCGGCCACAAGAAGAGGCAAAAATATCCCCCAACTCAACGCAAGGGCAGCAACTACCGATGCATCTGGCCAAGTAGCAAGGAGGGCTCCCGCTTTGATTCCTCCCCAATAGCTACTAGTACCCGCTACGAACCCTAAGGCGAACAAGATCACTTTTGAGCATTTTAAGAGCCAATTAAGGCTGTGGTTGAAGCTAATCAAGAACATGATCCATAGGCAGACGAGCCACACAGGGAACCATGATTGATTAGCAATGGCAGGGTCGACGGCGAAGACGCCGAAGTGAAGCATGAGGCTATCAAGCAGTAGCCCCAATGGTAATAAAACGAGTATTTTAAGATCGCTGTGGCGAGTCGGTGACAATAGGAAGTGAATGATCACCAGCAGCGGTGTTACGAACGGGGCTTGAGCGGTGAAGAAAGCGCTACAAACCCAGGTCGCTTGAAACAGAATGAGATTAATAATCCAAAACCGTTTCATCTTTCGCTCCAAAGTAACGAGGTTTTCTTGCGACTAAATGGTGAGTACTGATCACTCGCTCTTTGAATGCACCTTCACAGTAGCAGAAGTAGAAGGTCCAAAGACGCTTGAACTCTTCTGAATAGCCCAGAGACTGCAATTCTTCCCAGCTGTTTTGAAAGGCAACGTTCCAGTCGTTCAATGTGCGAGCGTAATGCAGACCAATATCGTCAATTTCTTGAACGACAAGGTCGGTGCTGGTCGCAAGATGTTGGGTCATCACTGATACAGAAGGTAAGCAGCCGCCAGGGAAAATGTACTTTTGGATAAAGTCGACGCCTTTGCGGTACTTTTCATAACGCCCATCGGCTATGGTAATTGCTTGAATCAACATTTTGCCGGAAGGCTTCAACAATGAAGAGCATTTCTCAAAGAAGGTTTGCAGATATTCGTGTCCCACCGCTTCTATCATCTCGATGGAAACCAACTTATCGTATTCACCCGTTAGGTTGCGATAGTCTTCTTTGAGTAGAGTAATTTTATCGGTTAAGCCGAGCGATTTTACGCGCTGCTCTGCTAACTCGTGTTGTGCATCTGAAATAGTGGTGGTGGTGACGTGGCAGCCATAATGTTGTGCCATGAAGATTGCTAAACCACCCCAGCCAGTCCCTATCTCAACCACGCTATCCGATTCTGAAAGTTCTAAACGCTCACAGATGGTTCTCATTTTGTTCTGCTGTGCTTTCGATAAAGTCAGCGCTTCATCACTGTAGATAGCTGACGAGTACTGCATCGAACTATCAAGGAAACGTTCGTACAGCTCATTACCTATGTCGTAGTGAGCCAAAATGTTTCGCTTGGAGCCTTGCTCGGTGTTGGCGTTTTTGCGACGAAGCAGGAGATTTCTAATGCGAGATATCCACTGAGTTTTGTCGTCCAGCTCATCTAATTGGGATTGGTTGCGAGCCATAATCTGGATAACGCGGGTTAGATTTGGACTGGTCCATTTGCCATCAATGTAGGCTTCGGATGCGCCAATACTGCCGTTGATAACAACATCTTTAAAAAAGGTCGCATCATGAATCATGATTCGACCTTTCAAGTCTGCTTCTCTATCGCCAAACACCGAATGCTGGTCACGCTCGATGATTTCTAGTGACGCAAACTGCAGGCGCTCTAGGACCTTAAAAATTAAAGCTCGATATTTACAGTTGCTTGAAACAGCAACGGCTTTGGCTTGTTGTTCAATGTTGTTGTTTTGTTTTGCAAGCTGTTCCATGTCAACCTCGCTGAGAATTCATTCTAACTTTTTGCCAACTAAAGTTGGGTGATATTCGTTGGTTTAAGCAGACTCATAGTTAGTGAGTCGTGGTCAGGCGCTTAAGATGTTGAGTTTGGGTGCGCCACAAACGGTACTTTTTTCAGGAATAACTTGAGAGCCTGATAATAAATCCCCATCACGACTTTCACCGTCATTGCCGGGATTTTAACAACCGTTCGTCTAATGTTTGTTTTCGTTACTGACTGCTTATTCAGCGCTAGTGTCGCATCGAATATTCGTTCGCTTCGGCGGCTTTCGATGTGAACAAGCGTTCGTTTCGCTGGTGGCTTAATCTTCCAAAAATAGGTCATGTTTAAATCCATGAACGGAGAAACGTGAAAATCTTTTTTAACTTTCAACTCTTGGCGCATGTCGATCAGATAATAGTGCCTCTCTCGCCAAGGTGTGTTGCTAACCTCGGCCAACATATATCGACACTCGTCTGCTTCGTCGTAACAGAAAAAGCAGTTGATTGGACTAAAGTAAATACCTAAACATCGGCATTGAGCCAGCATTGTTACTCGGTTTACATCAGACCAATCGCCACCAAGCTGTTGTACTTTGGATGCTATACGTTGTTTTAGAGATTTAGGTTCATCGTTAATTGCATTTTCTTCTTTTTCAGCAAGATAATCCGATTCGACAAAGCGAATCGGGTTGTACCAGCGAGTTCCAAACAGCACACTTCTCGCGGTGGTCTTAGGCAGCTCATCGAGATCTAGCCCCATCATGTAGAGTTGGTAGCTGAACTCATGAGGGATATCACCAAAGCGGCGATGCCTGACGTTTCCCCAATAGATACCGCTGAACTCTTTACTCTGCTCAGATGCAACTTCCGTGTTGGATGCTAGGGTCTCGGTGTTCATTGTGCTGAGCTCGTGCTGAGATCCAGACCAAAGCGCTTGGTTACATCCAATGCGCTATGCACACCATCTTCGTGGAACCCGTTGTACCAATACGCGCCTGCGAAATGCGTATTCTGTTTACCGCAAATGCGGTCACGCTGTTGTTGAGCATTGACTGTATTGGAGTTCAATACTGGGTGGTGATACACAAAGCTTCGGATGATCTTTTCTGGAGCAATGGCTTCACTCTGGTTTAAGGTCACGCAGAAGGTGTCTTGGCTTTCTATTCCCTGCAGAATATTCATGTTGTAAGTGACACAAGCTGGTCGCTTGCTATTACCATCCAGCATGTAGTTCCAACTTGCCCACGCCAGCTTTCTGTCTGGTAGCAAGCTTGTATCGGTATGAAGAACCACTTCGTTGCGGCTGTAAGGTATCTCACCTAATACCTCTTTCTCATCAGCCGTTGCATCGCCTAACAGTGCTAACGCTTGGTCTGAATGGCAGGCGAAAATCACTTCATCAAATTGCTTTGTTGCACCGTCTTCAAATTCGATAGTTACACCTGTTTCATGACGAATGACTTGTTGAATCGATGTGTTCAATGCCACTGGCTTGCTCAGGCGAGAAAGGATGATCTCAACATAAGAACGAGAACCTTTTGGAATCACATACCATTGAGGGCGATTGGTGATATCTAGCAGGCCGTGGTTGTAGAAGAACTGTATGAAGAACTTAAGTTCAAACTCTTCCATTTCTTCAAGACTGGTTGACCAAATCGCAGCACCCATTGGCAGAATGTAATGTTGGCTAAAGAAGTCAGAAAATTGATTGTCACGCAGGAAACTGCCAAGGGTAACGTCAGGTGTGAAGCGGTTACTTTCAAACTGAGCCTTACACAATTTGTTGAATTTCAGAATGTCAGAGATTAATGACCAGAACTGCGGTTTGAAGATGTTGCTCCTCTGCGCGAATAGCGAGTTAATGCTGTGACCATTGTATTCAAACTTAGTGGTTGTGTTGTGTACACTGAAGCTCATTTCTGTCGGTTGTCGTTCGACACCCAACTGTTCGAGTAGTTGATTGAAGTTTGGGTAGGTTCGATCGTTGAACACGATGAAGCCAGTATCAATCGAGAACGCCGAGCCTTGATGTTCAATATCAACGGTGGCGGTGTGCCCACCAACGTAATCATTTTTTTCGAATACTGTTACGTCGTGGTGTTTGTCTAATATGTGCGCGCAAGTGAGTCCAGAAATACCTGAACCAATAATGGCGATTTTCTTCATTGTTATACCATCCTTGAAGCGAGTTTTTGCCAAACTGAAGTTGGAAGCATTCTTAATAGCTTCATCAACATGATGAATCGTCGAGGGAAATCGATCTCGCTCTTTCCTTGAGCAATGCCGTTAACGATTCGCTGAGTTGCAGCCTCACTACTAATAATCATAGGCATAGCGAACGTGTTTCGCTCGGTTAAAGGCGTTTCCACAAAGCCAGGATGCACAATTGAGACATGAATATTGTGCTTGGCAAGATCAACCGAAAGTGTTCTTCCTAAGTAAGTGAGTGCTGCTTTTGAAGCGCCATAAGCCTCGGCTCTTGGCAGAGGCAGAAAGCTGGCGCTGGAGCTTACTAAAACTAAGCGTCCGCCGGGTTTAATGTTTTTCAACCAAGACTTTAGAGCGTAACCAATAGAGATTAAGTTAATGTTGATGACGCGCTCAAAAAGCTCTGCGTCAAAGTTGACTGGATCATCGATGTATTCACAGTCACCCGCATTGAGAATGAGAAGGTCAAGAGGATTGTCTTGGTCAAGCTCCGGGAAGTTGTGGTAATCCGTTAAGTCAAAGCACAGAGGTGTAATAGAGGACTCTGCGATGTCAGTTTCGTGCGAATCGACTAGAGTCTGTAATTTATCTTGGCTACGACCACAAGCAATGACTTGATGTCCTTGCTGGGCATAATCGAGAGCGAGTGATTGGCCGATACCAGAGGTCGCGCCTGTAATCATAATATGCATTATCGGCTCGCTCTTTTCTTGATGGATTTGATGGCGCAGCCTAATACCGGAATATGTTCATACAACATAGACCCGACATCGAGATAGTCTCTATGGTAAATCACTTGATCATCGAGCATTTTGAGATGACTGTGGCCTTGCACCTCAATAGGCTTCTGCCCATTAAGTTGCTTGTGTACAAAGTGCATTGTCCAATACACCGATGCTTCGCCACCAACTTCAAACGTGTGCTCGATGTGAAAGTTACAGCTGGTCACTTGGGTGTAGATGTTGTCGAAGTAGTGAGTTAGCGCTGCAATCCCGCTGACATGATGCAGCGGGTCTTGGAATTCGATATTAGGGTGATAAACCGTCTTTAGCACGTCGAAATTGTCCGTTCCGAGCTCTCGATACATGTTGAGAAAGTTATCAAGCCATAGAGAGTTATCCATAATATTCACTCTAATTATTTGAAAAAGGCTAAGGCTCTCAATCGTGCTTCTTTATGTTCAACGATGGGTTGCCAGTATTCACTGTTTATTCCGTTTTTTGCTATGTAATCATGTGGGAAATGCACATGCTTATCCGGAATATTTTGCAGCTCTGGTATGTACTTACGGATAAAAATTCCTTTAGGATCAAACTTTTCACTCTGGGTGATCGGATTGAAGATTCGGAAGTAAGGTTGTGCATCACAGCCGGTACTTGAAGCCCACTGCCAGCCACCATTGTTGGCACTAAAATCACCATCGATAAGATGAGACATAAAGAAGCGTTCGCCCCAGCGCCAATCGATCAGCAGATGTTTAGTCAGAAAGCTTGCCACCACCATTCTTAGCCTGTTGTGCATCCAACCTGTCTCAACCAATTGGCGCATAGCTGCGTCAACTAAGGGATAGCCTGTTTTCCCTTCACACCAAGCCTTAAAGTTAGGTTGGTCTTGATACCAGTCTAAGCCATTGTATTTCTGCTGAAAGTTAGCGCCTTTAACCAGTTTAGGATGATGGAACATCAAATGCTTATAAAAATCGCGCCAAATTAATTCGTTGAGCCAAGAAAAAGCGGGCAGTTGGGTATCAAACAGTAAATCCGGTTGCTGTTGGATCAGTTGAATGGCTAACCATCTTGGGCTTACCGCGCCAATCGCTAAGTAAGGTGATAAACCTGAGGTACCTTTTACTGAAGGGATGTCTCTCAGGTGAGCGTAGTCGTTGACCTTGTTGGCTAGAAAGTTAGGTATCACATTGCCAAGTACGTCTTGGCTTAGTGGCCAACGGCTTGAGTCGACACGCGGAAAGTCGAAGTCATAGTCACTGGCAAGCTGGAGCGTTTGCAAGTTGTCAGGTAACAGGGCTTTAGCATTGTTTTTAGAAGTGAGCGCAGCAGGACTGCATTGAATGCCTTTTGCTTGCACTTCTTTTAACCAGGCATTTTTAAATGGCGTGAAAACTTTGAACATCTCACCTTGCTGGTTGAGCACACTGCCTAGAGGGAGCATCACATCACAGTCGCTGATCTGAAGGTTTATACCGCTCGATATCAGTTGTTGGTCACGAGCTTGTTCATCGACCTCTGGCTCTGAATTGGCGAAAACAACCTGAGAACCGAGTTGTTGGTACAGCTCAGTCAATTGCTTGGCTTGATCATCAAAATCGGTCGCTTTGAGGTGCAGCAGGGTTATGCCCAAGTCGGCGAGTTCAGCTTCCAGTTGCTTTAAATGACGGAAGATAAAGTCTGCTTTAATTGGAGCAAGGTGATGCTGATGCCACTTTTGTGGTGTTGAAATAAAAACGGCGATTGAAACGCCGTTTTCGATTGCTGAGACGAGGGCTGGATTATCGTGAATGCGCAGGTCTCGTCTTATCCATAGAATATCGCTCAATATCCGTATCTCAATTTAAGTTCTTGCGGGTGAGGGTTTAGGTAAACCTGTGATTTCAGGTACTCGTTTGGGTATTCCATCAAGTAGTGATTGATCAGTGTTAGAGGCACTAATAGCGGAATCACGCCCTCTCTGAAAGAAGCAATCTGGTTAGATAACTCTTGCTTATGAGCACTGCTGAGCTGCTTCTTAAAGTAACCTTGAAGGTGTTGAAGCGTGTTGGCGTGCGTACCACGGTTTGCGTGGTGTGATAATGCCGTCATCAGCCCTTCGATGTACTTATCTGCAAGCTCATTTATCTCTAGCTCGTTGCCTGCTAGTAACTTGCCAAGGCTTTTGTAGCCTTCAACGTGATGGCACATTATTAGATACTTGTGGGCGCTATGGAACTGGATAAGCTTGTGTTTAGTAATTCCTTCATCTACTAGGTCCAGCCACTTCTGGTATGTGAACACACGAGTCATGAAGTTTTCGCGCAAAATCGGATCGTTCAGACGGCCATTCTCTTCCACAGGCAGCAACGGGTTGCCTTCCATAACCTGCTTCGTGAACATACCAATACCTGTGGATTCAGAGCCGCGGCCATGGTGGTGGTACACCTTCACGCGCTCCATGCCGCAAGTTGGACTCTTTTGACACACGATGAAGCCAGCGATATGTTGGTTGTTCTTGGAGTAGTTTTGACCGAATTCGATTAGCTCATCAGTGACGTCGCCAGTACCATCAGGACGGGAAACGTGAATGATATCGTCTAACATCCGTGTCTGACGAATAGTTGGGCGAGGCGTTGGCAAACCAACTGCCATTTCAGGGCACACTGGCTCAAGTTCAACATAATCTGCAAGGTCTTCAGTACAGAAGCGAGAACGTTTGTGGCCAGTATCGAACCTAACTTTATGACCGGCGACACATGCACTAATGCCTATTTTTATTTTTTTATCCATTGGTCAGTTCCTTACGCTCATTGCTCATTTTATTTCTTGTTATGTGGGATGTTGCTTATCCCACATTAATTTAGTCGTTTTTAAGATTGTTTCCTAGCCGACTTTAAAAGTTCTGT